>JBMTHB010000009.1:0-15527 GCA_049435845.1 Candidatus Nanopelagicales bacterium
CGACCGCGACCGCCTCGCCGGCGCTTACGCGATGCGGTTTCGTCATCGGTCGCGGAGTCGGCTTCCGAGCGCCCCGCGGTGGGTTCGGTCGAGGCTTCGTCGCCGGTCGATGGGCTGCGGGATTCGGCTTCCTCCCGCGTCTTTGGCTCCACTCGCAGCTCCGGTTCTTCTCGCGACTCCGGAGGTGCAGCTGCCCGCGTCGCCTTACGCGTCCCGCTCCCGGTCGACTTGCCAGCCGACTTGCGCGCCGCCTTACTCGGGGCCGACTTCTTGACCGGTGTGTCGGACTCCCCCGCTACCGGTGCAGCTGCCTGGAACAGTGGAGAGGCCGCTGAGACGGGGGCCTCTTTGACCTTCTTCTTCCCCGCGGTCTTCCGAGTGCTTTTCTCAGCTTTCTTCGCAGGCTTCTTCGCGGCGCTCTCGCCGACGTTCTTCTCGTCATTCTTTTCCGACATGGGTCGAACTCCTTCGGGCTCGACCATGGGTCACTGCCATGGCGCACGAGCCGGTCACATCAAGCCTTCGGGTCACCGCTTGGTTCGCGCGCGTGGCGCTGCGTGGACGAAGCGGTCGAACGACGACTCGTCAGTCCCCGCGGTCCGGGGCGAATGGGTCGCCCACCGTGCAGGTAGCCGGGTCGAGCGGCCCTTGGGCCAGCCGGGTGACCCGTGGGGGCACCGGCGGCTCGAAGTCGGCCACTCGCCGCAGCGCGGCTAGTACGTCGTCGGGTCGAACGGACATCGTGACATGTCGAACGACCACGTGGAGTATGGCATACCGCCCCGTTGCCGGGTCCTCGCCGTGCCCCTCGGCGTGCTCCCCGCCGTGCTGGTCGCTGTGCTGGTCCTCCACCTCCATCCTCACCACCGGGCCCCGGGCGTCGAAGGTGCGCAGCCCCGACTTGGCCATCCGTTGGACCTCGACCGCATCGGTGGCCCAGAACGCATCCCGCAGGGGTTGTAGGTCCTGGGCGGACACATCCGGGAACTCGATGAGCCACTCACTGGCTTCGAGGCGCTGGGCGAAGTCGGGTGTCCGGGCCACGACCGCGTCCACGATGTCCAACCCGGGTGGTAGCGCTGCATCGAGTTCATGCATCACCGATGCCGGATCTTGTTCGCGCGTCAATCCGATCTCGACGTACTCGGCTTCGCTAGCAGCACCGGTAGGTGCTGAGTTCGCATACGAGATCTTCGGATGCGGCGAAAAACCGGCGCTGTAGGCGATCGGTACGCCAGCGCGACGTATTGCGCGCTCCAGGGCGCGCTGGAAATCGCGATGACTCGAGAAGCGCAGTCGTCCTCGACGTGCGTACCGCATTCGGATCCGTTGCGCGACGGGCGCGATATCCCGCTCGGGCGGACGACGAGAGGCCACAGCTGTCGGACGGTGGGTTCTAGTGGGCGTTGGACGCCACGCCCGGCATCGGCAGGTCGGTGACCCCGGTAGGACCTATCTGGATCTGCGTACCCATCTGGTCGCAGACTCCGCAGTCGAAGCACGGGGTCCAGCGGCAATCCTCTACGGCGACTTCATCGAGCGCGTCCTGCCAGTCATTCCATAACCACTCGGTGTCCAGCCCGGAGTCCAGGTGCTCCCAGGGAAGGACTTCGATGCGATCACGCTCGCGGACCGTGAACCAATCGACATCGACCGCTTCGGTGCTCAAAGCTTCGGCCGCACTGTCCATCCAACGGTCGAAGGAGAAGTGCTCACTCCACCCATCGAAACGTGCGCCGTTCCGCCAAGCGGTTTCGATCACGGACCCGATGCGACGGTCCCCGCGTGACAGAAGTCCTTCGACGATGCCCGGCTTTCCATCGTGGTAGCGCAGCCCGATCGCCTTCCCGTACTCGCGATCGGAACGGATGGCATCCTTCAACTTGGCCAAACGCGCATCGGTGCTTTCGTGGTCGAGTTGAGCAGCCCACTGGAAGGGCGTGTGCGGCTTGGGAACGAACCCTCCGATGCTCACCGTGCACTTGATGTCACGCCGACCGGATACTTCCCGGCCTGCCTTGATCACTTCCTTCGCCAGCGTGGCGATCTGCAAGACGTCGTCGTCGGTTTCGGTAGGAAGACCGCACATGAAGTACAACTTGACGTGCCGCCACCCCGCTGCGTACGCAGTGGTAACCGTGCGAATCAAGTCCTCCTCAGTGACGAGCTTGTTGATCACCTTGCGCATCCGCTCGCTGCCACCTTCTGGCGCGAAGGTGAGACCGCTGCGGCGACCATTGCGCGAGAGTTCGTTCGCTAGATCGACATTGAATGCATCGACTCGCGTACTGGGCAAGGACAACGACGTCTGAGAATCCTGATAGCGATCCGCCAGATTTCGGGCGATGTCGGCGATCTCGGAGTGGTCGGCACTCGACAGTGACAGCAACCCCACCTCCTCGAATCCGGTCGCCTGGAGACCACGCTCCACGATTTCGGCGACGCCGGTGATCGATCGCTCGCGCACTGGACGGGTGATCATCCCGGCCTGACAGAAACGACAGCCGCGGGTGCACCCGCGGAAGATCTCCACACTCATGCGCTCGTGCACCGTCTCCGCCAATGGGACCAGCGGCTTCTTCGGGTAGGACCACTCGTCCAGGTCCATCAAGGTGTGCTTGCTGACCCGCCAAGGAACATCCGGCCGGTTGGGTGCCACCCGCTGGATCCGACCATCGGGCAGGTACTGGACGTCGTAGAAGGCAGGGACGTAGACCGAGCCGGTCCGGGCGAGTCGAAGCAACAGTCCTTCCCGACCACCCGGTCGACCCTCCCCCTTCCACGCGTCGATCACCTCGGAGATGAGCAGCACTGCCTCCTCGCCGTCACCGAGCACTGCGGCGTCCAGGAAATCCGCGATCGGTTCGGGATTGAAGGCGGCATGGCCACCCGCGATAACCAGCGGCTCGTCGCCCCGGCGATCTGCCGCGTGCAGCGGAATGCCTGCGAGGTCGAGCGTGGTGAGCATGTTGGTGTAGCCGAGTTCGGTGGAGAACGAGACGCCGAGGACGTCGAAATCACCGACCGCGCGGTGGCCATCGACCGTGAAGTGCGGGACACCCGCCTGACGCATCGAGGCCTCGAGGTCCGGCCACACCGCGTAGCAACGTTCGGCGAGTAGATGGTCCCGCTCGTTGAGCACCTCGTAGAGGATCTGCACGCCTTGGTTCGGTGCGCCCACCTCGTAGGCATCGGGATACATGAGGGCCCAGCGGACACGGGCCGCGTCCCACTGCTTGACGACGGAGTTGACCTCCCCACCCACGTACTGGATCGGTTTGGCCACCTTCGCGAGCAGCGGTTCCAGTCGATCGAAGTGCGAGGCACCGGGCTCCCGGCCCGCGCGCAGGGACTCGCGTCGATCCGATGCGACCTGTGCTGACGGTCTCTCGGCAACGGGTGCACTCATGTTTGCAGCGTATCGGCCCTCACACCTGGGAGCGGAATACCGCCAGGGAATGAAGGCGCACCATCTGCAGCAGACCGATGGCGATCCAGGTCGCCATCATCGACGTCCCGCCTGCCGAGACGAACGGCAATGGAATACCGGTGATGGGCATGATCCCCAGGGTCATACCGATGTTCTCGAACATCTGGAATCCGAACCACGCGGCTACCCCGGTGGCGACGAGGCGCCCGTACATATCGTCGGCCTTCCAGGCGATCATCACCGCGCGGACGAGCACGACCGCGAGCAAGCCGATCAGCAGGGCCGATCCGACGAAACCGAATTCCTCACCCACCACGGTGAAGATGAAGTCGCTCTCATTGACGGGCACGAAATTGCCCTGCGTCTGCGGCCCCTGGAACAACCCGTAGCCATCGACGCCACCACCACCGATCGCGATCCGAGCCTGATTGGCGTTGTACGCGCTGGCACTGAGGTCGGCTTCGGGATTGATGAACGACGTCAATCGCTCGACTTGGTACTGGCGAAGAAGACCTACCTGGACGGCGACGAGCACTCCGAGTACGGCGCCACCGATGAGTCCCACGAGCCAGCGTGTACGCACGCCGGCCACGGCGATGATGGAGATGACGATCGCGCCCATGATCAACACCGTGCCGGTGTCGTTCTGCACCAAGATGATCGCCGTCGGGATGGCTGCTACCCCCAGCGCCAGGAGGACGTCGCGTCCGCTCGGCTCCTGCTCGATGTCGCGAGGTTCGGCCAGAAGCGCCGCCATCATGACGATCACCGTGATCTTGGCGAATTCGGATGGTTGGATCGTCAATCCCAAAGGCACATCGATCCATGCGCGGGCGCCGGCGATCGTCACGCCGAGCCCGGGGATGAACGGCACGAGCAAGAGCAGCATCGATGCGACGTAGACCACCGGGGTGTAGGCCCGCAACCATCGGTAGTTGATTCGGGTGGCGATCACACCGAGCACCAGGGCAACGCCGAGGTTGATCAGATGCCGCTTCAGGTAGGACTGCGGGTCGCCCTCGGCGGCAAGGTCGGCTCGACTGGCAGACCACACCAACACCGATCCCATGAGTGAGGCGCCGAGCGCAGCGATGATGACGATCCAATCCAGATCGCGGAAGTAACCGCCCCCGCGATCGCGCGAAGGCGCAACGGCGGCGTCGGATGACTGGGTCGGAAAGACGCTGGTCATGAGCGGGTCCCATCATCGCGCTCGCGGCCGCCGCTTGCCACTAGTTCCTCGCGTGCATCTGGCAGACCGGAGTCCTCCCCGAGTGGCACCACCGGTGTGCCATCGGGTCGGATAACGGGGATTCGTCGCTGTGGCTCACCGCCGATCAGCACGCTGCGTCGCGGATCGACATCGGTTCCCTGCACTCCGAAGATCGCCTCGTAGATCTTGCGCACGCTGGGAGCCGACGTCTTCGAACCGGTACCGCCCTGCGTGACCATCATGACCACGGCATAGCGCGGATTGTCCGCCGGTGCGTACGACGCGAACCACGACGTCGACACCTTGTCACCTGTCACCTGAGCCGAACCGGTCTTCGAGGCGACGGGGATCCGATCGAGCGGGAATCCAGCGAACGGCTCGCGCGCTGATCCGTCTGTCGTGACTCCCGGAAGGGTGTCTTGCAGGAAGCGGATCGCGCGTTGGGCACGCGCTCCGGTTATCTCATTGGATGCGACGGGCTCGACCTCTCGCACCGTCTGCCCATCCGCCGAGACGATCGCCTTCACGAGTTTGGGTTCGTACACGGTTCCGCCGTTCGCTATCGCTGCGTACACCATGGCCATCTGTAGTGGCGTGACCGCGGTGTCGCCCTGGCCGATAGCTGCGTTCAGGGCGTCGCCCTCGCGCCAGCGGAAACCGTCGGCGCAGTTCTCCTGGTCCAGCGCAGTGAAATAGTCGGCGAGTTCCGGATCGGTCTTGCGGGTTTCCGGATAGCCCTCGATGGCGTTCTTGCACCAGGTGTCACGTTTGAGTTCCCAGTTCTCGGCCTTGAACTCCCGACTCGCTACGCGTCCGACGGATTCGACGGGAAGATCAATGCCCGTACCCGCACCTAAGCCGAACTGCCGCGCCGCGTCTGCAATCGGATCCGCGGCTTCGCGTCCGGCATCGTCGCCACCCGCGGCATCCCACATTCGGTCGGCGATCCCGTAGAAGACCGTGTTGCACGAGACCTCGAGTGCACGGCGTAGCGATATCTCGCCGTAGGCCGAGGATTCGTAGTTGCGGAAGACTTGCGTACCAAGCCGCACCCGACTCGGACAGGCATACGCGCCCCCGAGATTGAACCCCTCCTTCGCGGCAGCGACCGTGCTGATCACCTTGTAGGTGGATCCAGGTGCGAACAGACCCTGGGTTGCGTTCGACGCGAGCGAACCTGAATCCATGAGCTTGTCGAATTGCTTTTTGGTGACACCGCCGACCCAGATGGACGGGTCGTAGGTGGGATAGCTCGCCATCGCGAGTATGCGCCCGTTGCGCACATCTACTACAACAGCAGCTCCGGAATCACCCGGGTAGCCCTGACGCTGCGCGCGTTGGACTGCGCGCACGAGTTGCTCCTCGACTACCGCCTGCAGCCGAGCATCGATACTCGACACGAGGTAATCGCCCGGCTGCGGCGAGAAGGACTCCAATGTTCCGGTGACGCGTCCCGCCGTGTCCACGGCCAGAGTCGTGACACCCGGCTTGCCGCGGATATCGTCGTCGTAATACGCCTCGAGACCGGACCTTCCCACCACATCGGTTCGACGGAGTCGATCGAATGCGTCGGTGGAGCCTTGAGATTCGAGTTGCTCCTCCGTGACCGGACCTAGGTAGCCCAGGAGGTGCGCAGCATTGACGTTGAAGGGTGCCGGGTACTCGCGGATCGCATCCAATCGCGCATCGACTCCCGGATACAACTGACCTTGCTCCATGATGGTGAGTGCCGTTTGCGGATCTACGTCCTGAGCGATTGGTACGGGCTGATACGGCGTACCGTTCCAACAGATCGGTGGTGGTTTGGCTCCTTCTGTGCCGCACGGCTTCAATCGATCGGCGATGCGCTCAGCCGGAATGTCCAAGATCGCACCGAGGCGCTCCACTACTGCCGCACCATCGTCCGGCTCGCGCTCCAAGGCGACCTTGTCCACGGTGATCACCAAGGACGTCCGGTTGGCCACCAGCGGTCGACCGGCCTGGTCGAGCACCAGGCCGCGCACCGCGGGCTCGACGACCTCGCGCACCGTGTTGTTCACGGCCGCGGTCTTGTACTCCTCCCCGGTCACCACCTGCAGGTAGTACAAGCGCCCGATCAAGGTCATGACCAAGGAGACGAGCAGCACGCCGAGGACGAGGAGCCGGACATTGGAGCGCTGGCTCATCCCACCTCCCGACGCTCATGTGACTTAGGACACATAGTGCCCCGGACTACTCACCGCTACCCCAGACGGTACGACGCCCCGTCCAGCGGCGGCGTTCCCACCGGGCGCGTTCCACCCAGCGCGTTCTCCCGGGCGCGTCGTGTCGGCCAGATTCAGTCCAACAGGACCTCCGGGGCGAGCTTGCGGGTCAACCCCGCCAACAGCGGGATCATCAGCGGCGCGAGCAGCGCGCCGTACACCGCGCTACTCAACGCGATCAGCGGCACCGACTCCCAGATCACCCGCGGGCTGCCCAGCATCGCGTCGAGGGCCGCGGTCCCCAGTGCAGCAGCTGCGCACGCGATGCCCGCCATCGCGATCATCCCGGGAACGGTCCGATCTCGAGTATCGATGATGTAGCCGGTCACGAAGCCGATCGCCAGGTAGACGATCGAGTTCACACCCACCACGGTGTCGGCGGGGGGCGAGACGTCGATGATCGCCCCGGCGAGGAATCCGGCGAACGCCCCCTGGATCGGGCCCATTGCCAACGCGATCGCCACCACGGATACGACAAGCAGATCCGGTGTGGCACCGGGCAGACCTAAGCGGCTGAGCAGCGTCACCTGGATCAAGAAGGCGACGAACAGCACGCCCCCTATCACCAGTCCTTGTCGGACGATCATCACTGGCCCTCTTGGGTCGACGCACCGTCATCGACGGTGCCATCAGTCGACTCCTGCGGCGAAGTCGGTCCATCCGCAGCATCGTCGACCGGTTCGTCCGTTGGCTGACGCACCGGATCCTGGACCTCCTGTCGTGGGGGCAGCACCGAATCGCGCGGGTCCTCGCGCGGTGCACGCACCACCACTCCCACGACGCTGAGCCGGGAGACATCGGCGAAGGGGCGCACCGTCGCAATTCGCGTCAGTTGCCCCGCCGTGCCGGTGATATCCACGACCTCGCCGATGGGAACGCCCGGCACGTAGGGCCGACCACCCCGGGAACCGAACGTCACGAGTGCGTCGCCGATGACCAGCTCGGCGAGCGGGTCCAGCAACTGGAAGTCCAAGGAGTCCTGTCGACCTGTTCCCGAAACGATGCCGATCTCCTCCGTCGTTGCCACCCGTCCACCGACCGACGACGACGCATCCACCAGCAAGAGCACCGTCGCGTTCGTGGGATTCACCTTGATGATGCGTCCGACGAGGCCATCACCGTTGACCACACTCATATCGCGCTCGACGCCATCCAACGATCCGGCGTCGATGGTGACCGTCCACGCGAAGTCCTGCGCAGGACCGACCGCGATTACCTCCGCAGGGACCACGCGATACCTGCCCACCGACGCAACCCGTAACAGCGCGTCGAGTTCATCGGCGCGCGCTCGATCGTTTTCCGATTCGCGTACCAGACTCCGCAGTTTGGTGTTCTCGCGCTGGAGCTCGGCGATCTGAGTGGCCTGGTTGCGCCAGGTGGACCACCAATCGCCCACCGACGTGACCGGAGAGAAGACTGTCGAGGCGCCCTTCTGCAGTACCCCGGTCACCGCGGAGATCGCCGACCGAGCGCTGGACATCGGACCTTCACCACCGCGCAGGTCCAAGATCACGAACGTCAAGGAGGCCACCACCAGCACCGCCAGGGCGATGCGCGTGCGGCGGGAGAGCATGGGGTGAGTCTGCCGTGTCGGAGGTCGGGAGGACCGATGCCCCAAGGGCTGCTAGCGGCGTGGCTCCGAAACGAGAACCTGTTGCAGCGCTTCGAATTCCTCGACGCACTTGCCCGAACCCAAGGCCACGCAGTCCAAGGGACGCTCGGCCACGATGATCGGCATCCCCGTTTCGTGGCGCAGCCGCTCGTCCAGGCCGCGCAGTAGCGCTCCACCGCCGGTGAGCACGATGCCCCGATCCATGATGTCGCCGGACAATTCCGGAGGCGTGCGATCCAAGGTGGCCTTCACAGCGTCGACGATGGCGTTCACCGGCTCGTCCATGGCGCGGCGGATTTCCTCAGCCGACACGACGATGGTGCGTGGTAGGCCGGTGACGAGGTCGCGGCCGCGGATCTCCGCGTGTGGTTCATCGGGCATCGGAAAGGCCGAGCCGATCGCGATCTTGATCTCCTCCGCCGTGCGCTCGCCGAGCATCAGCGAGTACTCCTTCTTCACGTATTGGATGATCGAGTTATCGAGTTCGTCACCACCCACACGCACCGACAAGCTCGTGACGATGCCACCGAGGGAGATGACCGCGACCTCTGACGTTCCACCGCCGATATCGACGACCATGTTCCCGGTTGGTTCGTGCACCGGCAGCCCCGCGCCGATGGCTGCCGCCATCGGTTCCTCGATGATGAACACCTTGCGCGCACCGGCTGCGTAGCCGGCGTCCTTCACTGCGCGCTGCTCGACCCCGGTAATGCCGGAGGGAACGCAGACGATCAGTCGCGGCTTCGCCAGATGACGACGCCGGTGCACCTTCTGGATGAAGTAGCGCAGCATCCGCTCGGTGGTATCGAAGTCGGCGATGACGCCGTCCTTGAGCGGGCGGATCGCCACGATGCTTCCCGGGGTGCGGCCGATCATGCGCTTGGCCTCCGAGCCCACCGCCAGGATGCCGCCGGAGTTGTTGTTGATCGCCACCACAGACGGCTCGTTCAGCACGATGCCCCGACCACGGACGTAGACCAACGTGTTGGCTGTGCCCAGGTCGACGGCCATGTCGCGGCCTACGAACGAAGTACTAGCGGGCATAGCGGGCCTTTCCGTGGGGGAAGCACATCGGGTGACGCAGGGATCAGACTACGCGCTCACCCTGTGCCCCCCACCAGGCGCGCCCTTCGCACCTCCAAGTCCCGCAGTCGCTGCTCGAGCCGCTCCCGCCAGCCGTGCGTGGGATTCCCCTCGGCAAGCGCCAGGCCGAAGGCCCTGGTGACCACGGCTCCGAGATCGGCGCGGTAGTCGTGGCCGGAACTTCGGAAGTCCCCGGGAGTGACGTCGGTGGCGTAGACGGTGTCCACCAGCACCTGGGCCCAGGTCACGCCCGGGCGCCAGACCATGTCCTCGGGGACTCCGCGACCGCGCGGGCCCGTCAACCACGCCGGTCTGGCATGCACCAAGTCCGAACGGAATCGCACTACCGGATCACCGTCGTGTTCCAGGAACCACACGCGAGGCTCAGGCTGATCGACCGTCGCAGCAGGGATCTGCTCGGGACGATCCACGGTCACGGCGACGGCTTCGAAGGCCCGATGTGCTCGGTCGTAGTCGCGCCCACCCGGCGTTCCCACCCACACTGCGGCATCGATACCGAGCCGGTCGAGGTCCTCCACCCCGGCCTGTAGTGCGGCCTGCTGCACCTTCGCCCCCAGGCTCTCGCCGTACAGCAGCAGTCTCGGCGCATCATCGAGAGCGGCGCATTCGTCGGCGATCGCTTCGAAAAGCGCACTTTGGGTACGACGGGCGATCTCTACCCGATCCAAAGACAAGAAGCTCGGCAGCAGGCCGTAGCCGACGGCAACGGATGCACAGTCACCGCGGGTGAGCAGTTCCATGACGTCGACGGGAGTGGAGTTCGCAAACCCAGTGCCCGCGGGAGCCTGGATCAGCAGGCACGAACGTTGGAAGGCTCCGGTGCGCTTGAGTTCCGCGATCGCCAGCGCCACCCGCTGTTCGATCGATTCGGCCGCATCGAGGCCGACGAACACTCGGATCGGCGCGGTGCTCGGGGGTTCACCGGTCACGAAGGTGACGTCGTCGGTGGTGGTGGCAGTTCCGACGTAGCGAGCACCCTCTCTACCGACGTCCCCCGCGTCGAGCAGTGAACCCGGTCCGGTGGACACCAGCGGGCTTTCCGGCGATCGCTGGAAACCCGGATCGAGTTCGCGGGCGCCATCGCGCAGTTTGCGTACGAAGCGTCGACGTGCCGACCGACCGACCGCTGCAGCGGAACCCACCGCGGCCACGCCGATCGCGATAGATCGAAGGCGAGGTCCGTTACCGCGCACCACATTCGTCGTGACGACAGCGGTCATCACGGGTACCGCCGCCAGGACGACGCAGGTGGCGCCGATCACGATCGGGAAGGCGCGCTCGACCTTGTCCGGCCACGGCATCAACGTGGGACCGAAGATGCTCATGGGCGTGCCGGTGGATCGTGTCGATGACTGGGATCAGGCCAGACCGGGGAAGAAGAGCCCGATCTCACGTGCTGCGGATTCGGGTGAATCCGAACCGTGTGTGACGTTCATCTGTGTTTCGGTTGCTAGGTCACCGCGGATGGTGCCCGGTGCCGCGTTCGCGGGATTCGTCGCGCCCATCATGGTGCGCCACGACGCGATGGCTTCGGGGCCTTCGATCACCGCTGCAACGAGCGGTCCCCCGGTGATGAACGCAACCAGGTCACCGAAGAACGGCTTGTCCTTGTGCTCCCCGTAGTGCTCCTCGGCGATGGCACGCTCCAGGACGCGCAGCTCTAGGGCGACGACGCGAAACCCCTTGCGCTCGATTCGCGAGAGGACCTCGCCGATGAGTCCGCGCGCAACGCCGTCGGGCTTGATCAGGACAAGGGTGCGCTCGCTCACGGAAGTTCCTTTCTACCGGTGACGTGTGGTGGACGCTCGATCGGGACGTGAGCCTAGTGGGGACGAGGCAGGTGTCTCACGTGTCACCTTCGCCGGCTCGCTTTGCGCGTAAGGCGTCTACCCGCGTGCCGTTGCGCACGGCCAGGAACCACAGCGCGACGAACACCGCACCGACCACCCACATCGCAGGGACCCAGAAGCCTCCCGCCAGCACGAACAGTTGCAGGATCCAGCCGACGGTGATGCCCACGACCGGATTCCGCAGCAGTCCGGCACCGACGATCAAGGCCGCCGCGAGCACTCCGCCGATGACCAGCGCGTTCCCCATGCTGCTGGCGGCTCCGGTTCCCCCTGCGACGAGGGCAGCGAGGAGTACGACGATGGCCTCCGAGACGAGGACGGAGGCTTCCAATACGCGCATCAGTCCATCCTGTCGTCGAAATCCTCGTTGCTCGGTATCTCCATACTGCGGGTCAAGTCGCGCGCGAACAACCGGAGTGCGTCTCCGATGAGGACGACCGAGCCGGTGATCAGCACGCCCGTTCCTCCTGCCTCGCCGTCGGCCTCCGCCATCGCCATCGCGACGTCCACCGCAGAGAGCAAATCCTCTTCGACGAAGATGTCCTTGCCGACGTACAGCTCCTCCGCCACCGTGGCCAGTTCGGTGGCCGGCAGCGCCCGGGGTGAGGCTGGACTCGTCACGACGAGCGCATCGACGATCGGTTCGAGGGCTTCCAGGACCCCGGTAGCGTCCTTGTCCGCCAGAACTCCCACGACCCGGATGAGTCGATCTAAGGTGAATGAGTCCTGAATGGCCGCCGCGAGGGCGCGCGCACCGTGGGGGTTGTGCGCGGCATCGACGAGCACAGTCGGATCCAGTCGAATGGCGTGTAGTCGACCGGTGGTCTCTGAGGAGGCGAACCCCTCGCGAACCAGATCGATGTCCAACCCTTCGCTGCGGTTAGGTCCGAGGAAGGACTCCACCGCAGCGAGTGCGACGCAGGCGTTGGACGCTTGGTGCTCACCGAAGAAGGGGATGAAGAGGTCTTCGTAGTCGCCGCGCAGACCACGCACGCTGATCACTTGCCCACCGACCGCGACCTCCCGCGATAGCAGCCCGAAGGCCTCACCTTCGATCGCCAGCCTCACCTGCAGTTCGTTCGCCCGAATGCGGATCACCTCGCCGGCTTCCTCGACCTGCTGCGCGGACACCGCGCTGCACCCGGGCGCGATGATGCCCGCCTTCTCTCCGGCGATCTGGCCGATGGTGTCGCCGAGATACTCCGCGTGATCCATACCGATCGGGGTGATGACCGCCACTGTCGCCGCTGCCACCGAGGTCGCATCCCACGTTCCTCCCATCCCCACTTCGATCACCGCAACGTCCACCGGAGCATCGGCGAATGCGGCGTATGCCAGCGCGGTGATCACCTCGAAGTAGGACAGTCGAACGCCACCCGATTCGAGTGAGTTCTTATCCACCAGATGGACGTACGGCGCGATGTCCGACCAGGTGTCGAGAATGCGCTCCTCGGAAATGGGTTCCCCGTCCAGCCGAATCCGTTCGCGAGCATCGACCAGGTGAGGGGAGGTGAACAAGCCGGTTCGCAGCCCGTGCGCGCGAAGTATCGACTCGATCATCCGGGAAGTCGATGTCTTGCCATTCGTGCCGGCCACCTGGATCACCGGGAAGGCACGCTGCGGATCCCCGAGCAACTCCATCACGGACACGATGCGGGTAAGAGACGGCTCGATGATGGACTCCGGCCAACGCGAGTCCAACTCGGCCCACAGCGCGGCAAGGTTCACCCGGGGAGTCTAGGCAGCGATTCGTTGACTGCAATGCGTGCTCCTAGGATGAGCCACCATGTCTGTCCCCGTGCCCACCACGACTCCCGCTGTGCCGGAGAAGCCGAGTTTGGACGGCATCGAAGCCGCATGGGCGAGTCGCTGGGAGGAAGCGGGAACGTATCGATTCGATCGCAGCAAGACCCGTGATCAGGTCTACTCGATCGACACTCCCCCTCCTACGGTGAGTGGTTCATTGCACGTCGGACATGTCTTCTCGTACACGCACACCGACTGCATGGCTCGCTACAAGCGGATGCGCGGATTCGAAGTCTTCTACCCAATGGGATGGGACGACAACGGCTTGCCCACCGAGCGTCGGGTCCAGAACTACTTCGGCGTCCGTTGTGATCCGTCATTGCCCTACCAAGAGGACTTCGAGCCGCCCACTGAACCCGACCCCAAGAATCAGATTCCGATCAGCAGACGCAATTTCGTGGAGCTGTGCGAGCGACTGACCGTAGAAGACGAGAAGGCCTTCGAAGAGTTATGGAAGCGGATGGGACTGAGCGTCGACTGGACGCAGACGTACCAGACCATCGACCGCAACGCGCAGCGCACCAGCCAGCTGGCGTTCCTACGCAATCTCGCCAGGGGTGAGGCCTACCAATCCGAAGCGCCCACGCTGTGGGACGTCACCTTTCGTACTGCGGTAGCGCAGGCGGAGTTGGAGGATCGCGAGCGCGACGGTGCCTACTACCGAATCGGATTCCCCAAGTCCGGCCAGGGCAATGCCGAGCGCATCTTCATCGAAACCACACGTCCGGAACTGCTCGCCGCATGCGTCGCGCTCGTCGCGCATCCCGACGATGCGCGCTACCAACCCTTATTCGGTAGCACCGTGCGTACACCGGCATTCGACGTCGAAGTGCCAGTGGTCGCCCACCCGCTCGCCGATCCGGACAAAGGCTCGGGCATTGCGATGATCTGCACCTTCGGTGATCTCACCGACGTGACCTGGTGGCGCGAGCTGCAACTGCCTACCAGGCCGATCATCGGCTGGGACGGACGCATTCGCGGTGAGATTCCCGAATGGATCGACAGCGCAGCCGGCCGCACCTTCTACGAGCGCATCGTCGGTGCCACAGCGCATACGGCCAAGGAGCGCATGGTCGAGATCCTCACCGAGACCGGTCACTTGGAAGGTGAGCCGAAGCCCATCAAGCACCCGGTCAAGTTCTTCGAGAAGGGTGATAAGCCACTCGAGATCGTCACGACCCGCCAGTGGTACATCACCAACGGCGGCCGCGAACCCGAACTCCGCGAGCAACTCCTGGCGCGGGGCCGTGAATTGATCTGGCACCCCGAGCACATGAAGGTGCGCTACGAGAACTGGGTCGAGGGTCTCAACGGCGACTGGCTGATCTCCCGGCAACGGTTCTTCGGGGTGCCCATCCCCATCTGGTATCCGCTGGATTCTGACGGCAATCCCGAGTACGACTCCCCGATCGTTCCCACCGAGGATCGCCTGCCCATCGATCCGTCCAGCGACGCTCCCGAGGGATTCACCGAGGACCAGCGCGGTAAGCCCGGAGGATTCATCGGGGATCCGGACGTGATGGACACCTGGGCCACGAGTTCGCTCAGTCCCCAGATAGCTGGCGGTTGGGAGAGGGATCCGGATCTGTGGTCGCGGGTGTTCCCGATGGATGTGCGACCGCAGGCGCACGAGATCATCCGAACCTGGCTGTTCTCCTCAGTGGTGCGTGCTCACCTCGAGGACCACTGCCTACCGTGGACCAACGCTGCGATTTCGGGCTGGATCCTGGATCCGGACCGAAAGAAGATGAGCAAATCCAAGGGCAACGTAGTCACTCCGATGGCGCTACTCGACGAATACTCCTCCGATGCCGTCCGTTACTGGGCTGCCTCTGGCCGGCCGGGCACGGACACCGCGTTCGACGTCGGGCAGATGAAGATCGGGCGCCGATTGGCGATCAAGATTCTGAACGCGAGCAAGTTCGTGCTGTCGATGGGTGTTGTGACCGACACCTCCGCAATTACGAATCCCCTCGATCGATCCATGCTCGCTGCGCTACGCGAAGTAGTTCGTCAAGCAACGGAAGCTTTCGAGAACTACAACTACGCCCGAGCCCTGGAGTTAGCCGAGACCTTCTTCTGGACGTTCACCGACGACTACGTCGAACTCGTCAAGGAACGCGCATACGGCGGCCAAGGGGAGGCCGAGGCGAACAGCGCGAAGGCGGCACTCGTGCTCGCACTGTCCGTGCAGGTGCGGCTGTTCGCGCCGTTCCTGCCGTTCACCACCGAAGAGGTGTGGTCCTGGATGCACGACAGAGATTCGTCG
>JBMTHB010000010.1:0-14044 GCA_049435845.1 Candidatus Nanopelagicales bacterium
CGGGGTGAAGGTGTGGATCTACAAGGGTGAGGCGCTGGGAACCCGCGCCGAGCGCGAGGCTGCTGCCGCAGCCGCTCGCCTGTCCGGGCAGCGCGCCCGACCCGAGCGCCCGCGTCGGGCCCGTGGGGAAGGCGACGCCGCAGTCGAAACGACCGAGGTTGTCGCAGAGGCGGCCTCCGGCGATGCTGTTGTCGAGGTCGCCGTCGCGACGAGCGAAGGACAGGAGGGCTGATCATGCTGATTCCACGCAGGGTCAAGCACCGCAAGCAGCACCACCCCAAGCGCACCGGTGCAGCCAAGGGTGGCACCAAGGTGTCGTTCGGCACCTACGGCATCCAGGCCCTCGAGCCCGCGTACGTCACCAACCGACAAATCGAAGCTGCTCGTATCGCGATAACCCGTCACGTCAAGCGCGGTGGCCAGGTGTGGATCAACATCTACCCCGATCGCCCGCTGACCAAGAAGCCGGCAGAGACTCGTATGGGCTCGGGCAAGGGTTCACCGGAATGGTGGGTTGCGAACGTCAAGCCCGGACGTGTCATGTTCGAGCTTTCCTATCCAGACGAGGAGATCGCGCACGCGGCCTTAATGCGCGCGGTGCACAAACTCCCGATGAAGTGTCGGATCATCCGACGCGATGAGGCAGGTGAAGACTGATGGCAGTCGGAACAGCCGCAGGTGAACTGCGCAACTTGAATCAAGAAGAGCTCGTCGAGAAGTTGAAGGAAGCCAAGGAGGAGCTGTTCAATCTGCGCTTCCAGGGCGCGACCGGTCAACTCGAGAGCCATGGTCGCTTGCGCGCGGTGCGGCGTGATATCGCTCGCATCTACACGATCCTTCGCGAGCGCGAGTTGGGCATCACGCCGATGCTCGATGGAGAAACCGACGACACCGATGGTCAGGAAGGTGCGGCATGAGTTCACCTGCAACCAAGGACTCCGCACTGCAGCGCGGCTATCGCAAGGTGCGTGAAGGGCTGGTCGTCAGCGACAAGATGGACAAGACCGTCGTCGTGGCCGTCGAGGACCGCTTCAAGCACCCCCTATACGGCAAGGTCGTGCGTCGTACCAGCAAGTTGAAGGCGCACGACGAGCAGAACAGCGCAGGCGTGGGTGACCGCGTACTGGTGATGGAAACCCGTCCACTCTCGGCCACCAAGCGGTGGCGCGTGGTGGAGATCCTCGAGAAGGCCAAGTAGTAAGACCCACCGCGGACCGCGGCCGGGTGAGTTCCGCCAGGCTCGATGCGAGAACCGGCAGACGATCAGGAGAGATGAAGTGATCCAGCAAGAGTCGCGACTGCGAGTCGCCGACAACACCGGAGCCAAGGAAATCTTGTGCATCCGGGTGCTCGGCGGTTCGGGACGACGCTACGCCGGAGTCGGCGACGTCATAGTCGCCACCGTCAAGGATGCGATTCCCGGTGGTGGCGTCAAGAAGGGCGAGGTCGTCAAGGCCGTCGTTGTACGCACCAAGAAGGAGCGTCGTCGCCCTGATGGGTCGTACATCCGTTTCGATGAGAACGCAGCTGTGATCCTCAAGGCCGACGGCGAACCCCGTGGCACGCGCATCTTCGGGCCGGTCGGGCGCGAGCTGCGCGAGAAGAAGTTCATGAAGATCATCTCGCTTGCTCCGGAGGTGTTGTAACCATGGGCAAACTGCATGTGCGCAAAGGCGACACCGTGCAAGTGATTTCGGGCAAGGATCGCGGCATCACCGGCAAGGTGATCGAGGTGTACCCGGAGTCCGATCGACTGATCGTCGAGGGCGTGAACAGGATCAAGAAGCACACACGTGTCGGCCAGAACGCCCGCGGTGCGAAGACCGGTGGGATCATCACCACCGAGGCTCCGATTCACGTGTCGAACGTGATGGTGGTCGATCCGGAAGATGGTCGCCCCACGCGCGTGGGGTATCGCAAGGAGAAGGTGGAGAAGCGTCGTCCGGACGGCTCCACCTACGAAGGCGAGCGCAGCGTGCGCGTGTCGAAGCGCACCGGGAAGGATCTGTGATGAGCACTGCCACCAGCAGTATGCCGCGTCTGAAGGCGCGCTATCGCGAGGAGATCCTGCCGGAGTTGCGCCAGGAGTTCGGATTCCGCAACGTCATGCAGGTTCCCACGGTCAGCAAGGTCGTGGTGAACATGGGCGTCGGTGAAGCAGCCCGCGACTCCAAACTCATCGAGGGTGCGATCCGCGATCTGACGGACATCACCGGTCAAAAGCCCCAGGTCACGAAAGCACGCAAGTCCATCGCCCAGTTCAAACTTCGTGAGGGTCAGCCGATCGGTGCACACGTCACCTTGCGTGGCGATCGCATGTGGGAGTTCCTCGATCGACTCTTGTCCATCGCGTTGCCCCGCATCCGCGACTTCCGCGGGTTGTCGCCGAAGCAGTTCGACGGTAAAGGCAACTACACCTTCGGCCTCAACGAGCAGTCCATGTTCCATGAGATCGACCAAGACAAGATCGACCGCACGCGGGGCATGGACATCACCATCGTGACCACCGCCACGAACGACGACGAGGGACGCGCGCTGCTTCGGCTGCTCGGCTTCCCCTTCAAGGAGGCGTAGACCATGGCCAAGAAGGCTTTGATTCAAAAGCAGCAGAAGACGCCGAAGTTCAAGGTTCGCGCGTACACGCGTTGCACCAAATGCGGGCGCCCGCACTCGGTGTACCGCAAATTCGGCTTGTGCCGAGTGTGCCTTCGTGAGATGGCACACGCTGGCGAGCTACCCGGAGTCACGAAGAGCAGTTGGTAACGACGCCGCAGGTCCTCGGGCATTCCGCTCGGGGATACCACGGCGAGGAAGGCCGGTAGGCCATGACGATGACAGACCCGATCGCAGACATGCTCGCTCGTCTGCGGAACGCCAATTCGGCGTACCACGATTCGGTGATGATGCCGCACTCCAAGATCAAGGCGAACATCGCCGAGATCTTGAAGTCCGAGGGCTACATCGCCAGCTACGACGTAGCTGAGGCGGAGGTCGGCAAGACCCTGACTTTGCAGCTCAAGTACGGCCCGTCGCGGGAGCGGTCCATCGCTGGTCTGCGCCGAGTCTCCAAGCCGGGCTTGCGGGTGTACGCCAAGAGCACTGCTCTGCCGCGTGTCCTCGGGGGTCTGGGCATCGCGATCTTGTCCACGTCGAACGGTCTGTTGACCGATCGGCAAGCAGCGAAGAAGAGCGTAGGTGGGGAAGTCCTCGCCTACGTCTGGTGAGGGGAGGATCGACATGTCACGTATCGGCAAGTTGCCCATCCCCGTTCCCTCGGGTGTGACCGCGACCATCCAGGGCCAGTCCGTCACCATCGCCGGACCGAAGGGGACGCTGTCCTTGGTCGTCGCCGAACCCATCATCGTGAAGGAAGAGGACGGCTCACTCGTCGTGTCGCGTCCGAACGACGAGGCGCAGGCCAAGGCGTTGCACGGTCTGACCCGAACCTTGGTCAGCAACATGGTGACCGGAGTCACCGAGGGGTACACGAAGACCCTCGAACTGGTGGGAACCGGGTACCGCGTCACCGCCAAGGGGCAGGACCTGGAGTTCGCGCTCGGTTTCAGCCATCCGATAACGGTCAAGGCTCCGGACGGCATCTCGTTCGCCGTGGAGAACCCCAACAAATTCTCCGTCCTCGGTATCGACAAGCAGCTCGTCGGTGAGACCGCTGCGAATATCCGTAAGTTGCGCAAGCCCGAGCCGTACAAGGGCAAAGGCGTGCGCTACGAGAACGAAGTCATCCGCCGCAAGGCCGGAAAGGCGGGCAAGTAGCGATGAGCACCAGCACATACGGCGTGAAGTTGGGTTCGGGCAACAAGGTTGCCGTGGGCCGCAAGCGTCGCCACATCCGAGTCCGCAAGAAGGTGTCCGGTACGGCCGCCCGGCCTCGTCTGGTCGTCACTCGATCCGCGCGGCACATGGTCGCGCAGGTCGTGGACGATGCCGCAGGTCGCACTCTGGCATCTGCTTCGACGATGGAAGCCGACTTCCGAGCCGCGACCGAGGACAAGACAGCCAAGGCTCGCAAGGTCGGCCAGAAGGTCGCCGAACGAGCGAAGGCGGCCGGGGTCGAGACGGTCGTGTTCGACCGTGGCGGTCACCGGTACCACGGGCGGGTAGCGGCCCTAGCCGAAGGGGCTCGCGAAGCGGGCCTGGACTTCTGAGACGACTGAAGAGCGAAAGAGGGAAACATGTCAGGAACCGACCGACGCGGGGGCGGCGAACGCCGTGACCGCAAGGAACGGACCCCGCGCGAGGAGAAGTCGCAATACCTCGAGCGCGTGGTGTCGATCAATCGTGTCGCCAAGGTCGTCAAGGGTGGTCGTCGTTTCAGCTTCACGGCGCTCGTCGTCGTCGGCGATGGCGAGGGCATGGTGGGTGTGGGTTACGGCAAGGCCAAGGAGGTGCCGGCCGCAATCGCCAAGGGCGTCGAGGAGGCCAAGAAGCACTTCTTCCGGGTGCCCCGTATCCAGGGGACCATTCCGCATCCGGTGACCGGCGAAGCTGCGGCCGGCGTAGTCATGTTGCGCCCAGCTGCCCCCGGTACCGGTGTCATCGCCGGTGGACCGGTGCGCGCAGTGTTGGAGTGTGCGGGTGTGCATGACGTGCTGAGCAAGTCGCTCGGATCGGATAACGCGATCAACATCGTGCACGCCACCGTTGCCGCATTGAAGATGCTCGAACCGCCGGAGGCAGTCGCTGCCCGACGCGGTCTGCCGCTCGAGGACGTGGCACCGGCAGCGATGCTGCGCGCCAGGGCCGGAGTGGGTGCGTGATGACGCAACTGAAGGTCACGCAACGCAAGTCCGAGATCGGTGGAACGAGCAGTCAGCGCAACACCCTGCGTTCGCTGGGCTTGAAGCGCATCGGCGACGTTGTCGTCAAGGAAGACCGTCCGGAGATCCGCGGCATGGTTAAGACCGTGTCGCATCTCGTCGATGTCGAGGAGGTCGACTGACATGAGTCTCAAAGTCCATCACCTGCGCCCGGCTGCAGGCTCGCGCACCGCCAAGACCCGCAAGGGTCGCGGTGAGGCGTCCAAGGGCAAGACGGCCGGCCGGGGCACCAAGGGAACGCGCGCGCGCAACACCGTTTCGGCCGCATTCGAGGGTGGCCAGATGCCCTTGCACATGCGTCTGCCGAAGTTGAAGGGCTTCAAGAGCCCCAACAAGGTCGAGTTCCAGGTGGTCAACGTCGCCACGATCGCCAAGCTGTTCCCGTCCGGGGGCTCGGTCGGTGTCTCCGACCTGGTGGCCAAGGGTGCGGTTCGTTCGGGCAAACCGGTCAAGGTTCTAGGTCAGGGGGAGATCTCCGTGGCGGTGACCGTGACCGCGGACAAGTTCTCCTCGGCCGCTCGTGACAAGATCGAGGCTGCTGGCGGTTCGATCTCCGAGCTCTAGCTCACCGCCATCCGGTGGTATGCAGGTTGAGGCACGACCGAAGGAGGTAGGTACCAAGTGCACATCAGTGCCTTCGGGGCTGCTCTTCGGACGCCCGACCTGCGCAAGAAGATCCTGTTCACGCTCGGACTGCTTGCCCTGTACCGACTCGGTGCGGTCCTTCCGACACCGGGAGTCGACTATGCCGCCATCCAACGGTGTATCGACGTCGTCCAAGACAACTCCGTCTACGCACTGATCAACCTGTTCAGCGGCGGAGCGCTGCTGCAGTTGAGCATCTTCGCGCTCGGCATCATGCCGTACATCACGGCCAGCATCATCCTGCAATTGCTCACCGTCGTGATCCCGCGGCTGGAGGTGCTCAAGAAGGACGGCCAGGCCGGTCAAGCCAAGATCACGCAGTACACCCGATACGTCACGATCGGTCTGGCGATCCTCCAGTCGACCGCAATCTTGTCGTTGGCTCGCACACCGGGTGCCCTGTTCAGCGGCTGCAACGAGACGATCATCCCCAACGACAGTGTGTGGGTGCTGCTCGTCATGGTCATCGTCATGACCGCCGGAACGGCCGTCGTCATGTGGTTCGGCGAGCTGATCACCGAACGCGGTGTGGGCAACGGTATGTCGGTGCTCATCTTCACCGCCATCATCGCGACCATCCCAGCGCAGTTCGCCTCGATCCTCGGCAGCCGTGGCGCCTTCACCTTCACCATCACCCTGCTCGTCGGCCTCGCCGTCATCGCGTTCGTGGTGTTCGTCGAGCAGGCGCAGCGCCGCGTGCCGGTGCAGTACGCCAAGCGCATGGTCGGGCGTCGAATGTACGGCGGAACCTCGACCTACATCCCGCTCAAGGTCAACATGGCAGGCGTCATCCCGGTGATCTTCGCGTCCTCGTTGCTGTTCTTGCCTACCTTGTTCGTGCAGTTGACCGGCAGTCAGGCGGGCTGGGCCCAGTGGCTGCAGCAGAACTTCGGTACCGGCACAGGAACCTGGTACTTGCTCACGTACTTCCTGCTGGTCATCTTCTTCTGCTACTTCTACGTCTCGATCACCTTCAACCCGACGGACGTCGCGGACAACATGAAGAAGTACGGAGGGTTCATCCCCGGCATCCGTGCCGGCAAGCCGACCGCGGACTATCTGGACTACGTGCTCACCCGATTGACCGCGCCCGGATCCTTGTACCTCGGACTGATCGCGGTACTGCCCGTATTCGCCTTCGGTGGCCTGGGGGTCGCGCAAGCCTTCATCTTCGGTGGAACCAGCCTCCTGATCATGGTGGGCGTCGGATTGGACACCGTGAAGCAGATTCAGTCCCAACTGCAGCAGCGGAATTACGAAGGCTTCTTGGGGTAGGGGGAGGACATGCGCGTCGTTTTCATGGGTCCTCCCGGTGCAGGTAAGGGAACTCAGGCGTCCTTGCTCGCCGCTCGACTGGGAGTCCCGCACATCTCCACGGGCGACATCTTCCGGGCCAACGTCGCCGAAGGAACGGAACTGGGCAAGCAAGCGCAGACGTTCATGGACGCCGGCGAGTACGTTCCCGACTCCGTGACAAACGGCATGGTGCGTGATCGACTCACACACAATGATTGCCGCCCGGGGTTCCTCCTGGATGGATATCCCCGAACGGTCGAGCAGGTTGATGAACTCGATGCAATGTTGCGGTCGGCAGGACAGCGACTCGATCTCGTGGTCGAACTTACCGTCGACATCGACGAGGTCGTTGCGCGACTTGTGAAGCGTGCCCAGGAGCAAGGCCGCTCGGACGACACCGAGGACGTCATCCGGCGTCGCCTCGAGGTGTATTCCGAGCAGACCGCACCGTTGATCGAGACTTACTCCGACAGGGGCCTGCTGGTGCGCGTGGATGGCATGGGGCTCGTCGAGGAAGTCACCGAGCGCCTCATCGCGGTCGTCGTAGTCGATTGAGATCCCATGTTCGGTAGAACCGAGCCGATCGAGATCAAGTCGGTGGATGAACTCGCCCTCATGCGTGAGGCGGGGCTCGTCGTTGCACGGACGCTCGAACTGCTGCGCCGCGAACTCACGCCGGGGATGACCACTGCGGATCTTGACGCTCTCGCCCGCGACAGCATCACCGGTCATGGGGCGACGTCGTCCTTCTTGGGCTACCACGGTTTTCCCGCGGTCATCTGCACATCGGTGAATCGTGAGGTTGTCCATGGCATACCCGGAGATACCGAGATTCGAGCCGGGGACATCGTGTCGATCGATTGCGGCGCCATCATCGAGGGTTGGCACGGCGATGCGGCGATCTCCGTCGTGCTTCCTGACCCCGAGGCCGACTCACAGGTCGACCCCGAACTCGCCCGACTGTCCGAGTCGACGAAGGCGGCGCTCTGGGCCGGCGTTGCGGCGGCCAAGGTAGGTGGCAGGTTGTCGGACATCGGCCATGCGGTCGAGACGGCCATCCGGAGTTCGGGGGACTACGGCATCGTCGAGGACTATGTGGGCCACGGCATCGGATCGGCCATGCACATGCACCCTCCGGTGCCGAACTACGGCAAGCCCGGACGGGGCCCTCGGCTGGAGGCGGGTATGGCCCTGGCCATAGAACCGATGGTCACCGTGGGGTCGCCCCACGTGGAGGTGCTCGCCGACGGCTGGACGGTCATCACCCGAGACGGTGGTGCGGCGGCCCACTGGGAGCACACCGTGGCGCTCACCGATGAGGGCCCCTGGGTACTCACCTCCCTGGAGGGCACCCGCCTCTAGCCGGGCTTCGGGGAGAGGGCACCCCGGTGCGGGGTATGGAGGAGGCGGGCGTAGACTTTGCAGGCTGATATCGGGCTTCCCCGTCCATCTGCACCGTCACGCCGCTCAGGCGGCTTTTTCGCGTGTGCCGAGGTTCGGGAGTTCGACGACGCGGGCCGGGTCTCCGGCTGGTAAACCAGAAGGGCACGGAATGGGCAAGAAGGACGGCGCGATCGAGCTCGAGGGCACGATCACGGAGTCTCTTCCCAATGCCATGTTCCGCGTCGAGTTGGACAACGGGCACGAAGTGCTCGCACATATCAGCGGAAAGATGCGGATGCACTACATCCGGATCCTTCCCGACGATCGCGTCGTCGTGGAGTTGTCGCCATACGACCTCACCCGCGGCCGGATCGTCTACCGCTATAAGTGAACAAGTACGAGTACGTCAGGGTTCGCCTACGGGCGAGGGAGAATGGACAGAGCACATGAAGGTGCAACCGAGCGTCAAGAAGATCTGCGATAACTGCAGGCTCATTCGTCGCCACGGTCGCGTGATGGTGATCTGCACCAATCCCCGTCATAAGCAGCGCCAGGGCTGATTCGACAACTGACATCCAGGCGGGAGAGACAACCCGCACGGAGATTCAATACGGGAGTACCCGACCCCTCACTGAAAAGTGAGGACGCTACCTCCGGCCACGGGGCCGGAGACCGGTCTTGGCGGACCGGACTGGACTCCCACCGCAAACCCCGTGAATGAAATGGATAGGAACGCCACATGGCACGTTTGATCGGTGTCGATCTGCCGCGCGAAAAGCGCATGGCGATCGCGCTCACGTACATCTACGGAGTCGGCCGCTCGCAGGCTGCGAAAGCTCTCGAGGCCACCGGAGTCGATCCGGAGATGAAGGCCAAGGATCTGACCGATGAGCAGACCCTCGCTCTGCGCGATTGGATCGATGCGAACCTGAAGGTCGAAGGAGATCTGCGCCGCGAAGTTGCAGCGGATATCCGCCGCAAGGTCGAGATCGGCTGCTACCAGGGTCTACGCCACCGTAAGGGGCTGCCCGTCCGCGGACAGCGAACCCACACCAATGCCCGTACCCGCAAGGGGCCGCGCAAGACCGTTGCCGGCAAGAAGAAGGCCTAGTCGAGCTCCCCGCTCACCACCGATCAATCGACCACCTCGAAACGTAGGAAGAAGGCACATGCCCCCCAAGACCGCAGGCGCGAAGAAGGTGCGCCGCAAGGAGAAGAAGAATGTGGCCCACGGCCACGCGCACATCAAGAGCACGTTCAACAACACCATCGTGTCCATCACCGATCCCACCGGCGCTGTGATCTCATGGGCCTCGGCTGGACAGGTCGGCTTCAAGGGAAGCCGCAAGTCCACACCGTTCGCCGCCCAGCTCGCCGCCGAAGCAGCGGCCCGTCGCGCCATGGAGCACGGCATGCGCAAGGTGGATGTGTTCGTCAAGGGTCCGGGCTCCGGCCGCGAGACCGCCATCCGCTCCCTGCAGGCCACCGGCCTTGAAGTGGGTTCGATTTCCGACGTCACCCCCGTGCCCTTCAACGGCACCCGTCCGCCCAAGCGCCGTCGCGTCTGATCGCGCGTAGGTAAGAGGAGAAACGAGATATGGCGCGATACACCGGCGCAGATTGCAAGCGTTGCCGCCGCGAGAAGATGAAGTTGTTCTTGAAGGGCAGCAAGTGCGAGTCACCGAAGTGCCCGTTCGAGAAGCGTCCCTACCCACCCGGTCAGCACGGTCGTGGGCGGACGAAGGAGAGCGAGTACCTACTCCAGTTGCGCGAGAAGCAGAAGGCCGTACGCATCTACGGCGTCCTCGAAAAGCAGTTCGGCAACTACTACGCCGAGGCCAACCGTCAGTCGGGCAAGACCGGCGACAATCTGCTTCGCATCCTGGAGTCCCGTCTGGACAATGTCGTCTTCCGTGCTGGCTTCGCGAAGTCACGTGACATGGCGCGT
This sequence comes from Candidatus Nanopelagicales bacterium, assembly GCA_049435845.1. Classification (GTDB taxonomy): domain Bacteria; phylum Actinomycetota; class Actinomycetes; order S36-B12; family S36-B12; genus S36-B12. The sequence goes on from JBMTHB010000010.1 coordinate 10,111, forward strand.
CAGTTGGTTAGCCACGGTCACTTCACCGTCAACGGCAAGAAGGTGGACATTCCCTCCTACCGTGTGTCGCCGAACGACATCATCGAGGTGAAGCCTTCGTCTCGGGAGATGACTCCGTTCATCGTCGCCCACGCGGAGATCGGTGAGAAGACCGTTCCCGCGTGGCTGGAGGTCGTCCCCTCGAAGATGCGCATCATCGTCCACTCGCTCCCCGAGCGTGCGGTCATCGATACCCCTGTCCAAGAACAGCTCATCGTCGAGCTCTACTCGAAGTAAGCACCGACCTGGCTTCACCCCAAGTCAGGATCTCGTCAAGCACGCGGCGTCAAATAGCGGTCGTCGCGGGAAGGAAAAGACACAGTGCTCATCAGCCAACGCCCCATCCTCACCGAAGAGCCGATCAGTGAGTTCCGTTCGCGCTTCATCCTCGAACCGCTCGAGCCCGGCTTCGGTTACACACTTGGCAACTCCATGCGACGCACGCTCCTTTCTTCGATCCCGGGAGCTGCGGTCACCAGCATCCGCATCGATGGCGTCCTCCACGAGTTCAGCACAATCGATGGAGTGACCGAGGACGTCACCGAGATGATCTTGAATCTCAAGCAACTCGTGGTCTCCTCCGAGCATGACGAACCTGTTGTGATGTACCTGCGCAAGCAGGGCCCCGGCGCAGTTACGGCTGCGGACATCCAGCCGCCGGCAGGTGTCGAGGTGCACAATCCCGAGCTCCACTTGGCGAACTTGAACGCCAAGGGCAAGCTCGAGATCGAACTCATCGTCGAGCGCGGGCGTGGCTACGTCCCATCGGTGATGAACAAGCAGCCTGGTCAGGAGATTGGTCGTATTCCGGTCGACTCGATCTACTCGCCGGTGCTCAAGGTCAGCTACAAGGTCGAGGCGACACGTGTCGAGCAGCGCACCGACTTCGACAAGCTGGTCCTCGACGTGGAGACCAAGCCGAGCATGCGACCGCGGGATGCGGTGGCATCTGCAGGTCACACGCTGGTCGAGCTCTTCGGGCTGGCTCGCGAACTGAATGTCGATGCAGAGGGAATCGACATCGGTCCTTCTCCGACGGATGCGTTCGTGGCCGAGCAGTTGGGTACGCCGATCGAGCAACTCGACATGACGGTGCGCTCCTACAACTGCCTCAAGCGCGAGGGCATCCACACTGTCGGTGAATTGATCACCCGCAGTGAGGCCGACCTGCTCGACATCCGCAACTTCGGCCAGAAGTCCATCGACGAGGTGAAAGTGAAGCTGGCCGGCCTCGGACTGGCCCTGAAGGACAGCCCGCCCGGATTCGATCCCGGAGCGGCCGTCTACTTCGCCGATGAGGACGATGAGGGTTACGAGAACTACGAAGGCGACGACGTCGCTTACGCCGAGGACGAGCAGCTCTAGGCCGCGAGGCTGTAGAACGCACAAGGAGAAACGACATGCCTACGCCAACCAAGGGTCCCCGTCTCGGCGGTGGCCCGGCACACGAGCGGCTCATGCTCGCCAACCTCGCGACGGCGCTGTTCGAGCACGGCAAGATCACTACGACTGAGGCCAAGGCCAAGCGGCTGCGTCCCCTGGCTGAGCGCCTGATCACCTTCGCCAAGCGCGGTGACCTCGCTGCCCGCCGCAAGGTGATGACCGTGGTCCGCGACAAGTCTGTGGTGCACGTGCTGTTCACTGAGATCGGTCCGCAGTACGCAGGCCGCCCCGGCGGCTACACCCGCATCACCAAGATCGGTCCGCGCAAAGGCGACAACGCCCCCATGGCAGTGATCGAACTGGTCGAGCCGATGCTCGAGCAGGTCATCGCGGAAGCGACGGGCGCCACCAAGCGCGCTGCCAAGGAGAACGCAGCGAAGGCCGAGAAGGAAGCTGTCGTCGCGGAGGCGGTCGTCGAGGAGACGGTCGACGAGGTTGCCGCTGAGGAAGCCGCCGAGGCCGTGACCGACGAAATCGTCGAGGAGACGGTCGACGAGGTTGCCGCTGAGGAAGCCGCCGAAGAGGCAACCGAGGACAAGTAGCTCGAACCTGCAGTTTCTGAACGCGAACCTGCAGTTTCTGAGCGCGAATCTGCGTATCCAGGAGTACGAGTGGTCGATTCCCCCAGCGGAACGGCCACTCGATTCCGTTTGGATATCGCTTACGACGGGACTAACTTCCACGGGTGGGCGACCCAGCGTGAGTTGCGCACAGTCCAAGGTGACTTGCAGCGGGTTCTTTCGCATCTTGCGGGGGTAGAGATCGAACTCACGTGCGCTGGACGGACCGATGCAGGAGTTCATGCGCGAGGCCAAGTTGCACACTTCGACGCTTCGGTGACCGAGCAGTTCACTACGGCACGTATCAATCGTGCGCTACCGGGCGACATCCGGATCCTCGCGGTGAACGAAGTTTCATCCGATTTCGATGCCCGATTCTCAGCGCTGTGGCGTCGCTATTCCTACGCGGTATGCGATGACCCGCGCGGTCCGGATCCGTTGGGGCGCGGCTTTCAGCTCGATATCGGGCAAGAGCTCGACATCGACGCCATGAACCTTGCGGCGAGCGCTTTGCTCGGTGAGCACGACTTCACCAGCTTCTGCAAACCCAAGGAGCGCGGTACATCGGTGCGTGAGATCCTCGACTTGCATTGGGAGCGTGTCGCCGATCCAAGAACCGGCATCACTAGTGCCGTCTTTCACGTCACCGCTGACGCCTTCTGTCATTCAATGGTGCGCAGCCTTGTCGGTGCACTCATCCCTGTTGGCCAACACCGCAAGCCCGTCGAGTATCCGAAGCGTGCATTGGAAATGAGGGCACGCGAAGCTGGGGTGACCGTGATGCCGGCGCACCCGCTCGTACTCGAGGAAGTCGGTTATCCGCCCGCGAGTGAGTGGGCGATTCGTCAACAGGAAACACGAGCCCTTCGTGTGCTGTGATCACATTACGGCGACGCCGAGGAGTTCAGCGATGGCCGCCTGCTTCATGTCAAGAGTGATCAATGGCACTTCATTGCGAACTGCGACCGCAATGATCATGCAGTCGATCTGGCTGTTCGGGGAGAGTCCGCGCCGCGTCGCGTGGCGGTAGATGTCAGCAGCGCCCTCAAAGTCGGCCACTGAGTCGAATCCGAACAATTGGCCACGGAGAAGTAGTCGTCGTAGAGATTGAGATTCTCGGGCATTTCGGCACCCGGAAAGCAACTCCATGACCACTGGCTCGGTGAAACCGATCGGCTCCTCATGTTGTGTCATCGACGGCAAGACGGTCCGGCCGTAGCGGAGGGCGTCAATCCATACAGATGTGTCAGCGAGAGGGATCGTCATCGTCGTGGAGGAAGTGGGTGAACCGGTCCTCGGGCACCTCGAAGTCCGGCATAGAGCCGAACATGGCTAGGGCCTCTTCCGTGGTCATGGGCTGGCCGGCCAGGTGGCGCAGGGCGTAATCGACCGCCTCGCGTTTGGTCGTGAGTTGGTAGCGCATCATGACAATCTCGACCAGTTCGTCGTTGATATCAATATTCGTCCGAGACATGTGGAAAACGATACACCTATGTGGTGTATGCAGAACGTGCTGCAATCCAATCCGGTTGAACAGCGTGTCCATTTTGGCCGGATGTGGTGGGGTCAGACCGTTCCACCTCATCACCTCGTGAAGGGCTTGCCATGGCAACAGACACGATCCTCAAGGCTGCATCCATCATCACGATGAACGACGCCAGCCCACGAGCAGAGGCTGTCGGTATAGACAGCGGTACGGGCCTGATCACCGCTGTGGGCACCTTGGCCGACGTGCAAACGGCTGCGCCGGACGTGGCCGTCACGGACCTGGGCTCGGATGTGTTGTTGCCCGGCTTCATCGACGCCCACAGTCACCCGGCCCTCGGTGGCATGGTCACGCAGTCACCTGCCTACTGGATATCGCCCTACATGGGCTATCCCGCATATTCCGA
>JBMTHB010000011.1:0-13673 GCA_049435845.1 Candidatus Nanopelagicales bacterium
CGATGCGGTGGATCGAGATGGTGGGTCGGGCTTTCGGAACGTGGCCTTGGCCCGTGCCTCATTGTTGCGCGCGCAGGGCGCGGGCCGGTTGAACCGCTCGGCCGACGATCGGGGCGTGGTAGCGGTGTTGGATCCACGCATGGTCACCGCGGGTTATGGGTCGGCGCTGCGGGCATCGCTGCCGCCGCTGTGGTTCACCACCGATGGCGAGGTGGTGCGTGCGTCGCTGCGGAAGTTGAACGGTGGTGACTAGCGGATCTTGCGCAGCACGCTGACGACCTTGCCGAGGATTTGCGCGTTGTCACCGGGGATGGGTTCATAGGCCGGATTGTGCGGCATCAACCACACGTGTCCATCGCGACGCTTGAAGGTCTTGACGGTTGCTTCGTCGTCCAGCAGCGCCGCGACGATATCGCCGTTGTCGCAGGTTGGTTGCCGGCGTACGACGACGAAATCCCCGTCGCAGATCGCCGCGTCGATCATGGAGTCGCCCACGACGGTGAGCATGAACAGTTCCCCCTCGCCCACCAGGTGCTTGGGCAAGGGCATGACCTCCTCGGTGTGCTGTTCGGCCAGGATCGGTCCGCCCGCGGCGATGCGTCCGACGAGCGGCACTGCGACTGCGTCGGTGGTGGTGTCCGTTGCGGCGCTGGCCATACCGTCGTCGGGCCGGGAGACCACTAATGCCCGGGGGCGGTTCGGGTCTTTGCGCAGGTAGCCGAGCTCCTCGAGGGTGCGCAGTTGGTGGGCTACCGAACTCGGTGAGGTGAGCCCAACTCCCTGCCCGATCTCCCTGACACTCGGCGGATAGCCGCGCTCGGCGGTGGTCTGCTGGATCACCCGCAAGATCGCCTGCTGCCGCGGGGTCAACCCGGTCTCGTCGGGCTGGGCATCGGGGAGTTCGTGGACCGTGCCGGCCATGGGCGTCCTCTCGGGTCAAGACCGGGAGTGTCAGACCCCCGGGTCATGCTGCACAGGTGTTCGAAAGATACGCCCCACGCGACACGAAATCAAACACCTGTTCGAACAATACCGGTGCGTGTCGGGGGGACATGGTAGAAATCGTACACGCGTTCGATCGAACACCCGTTCGATCAACCGTCCGAGCACTTCGAGCGGTTCGAACGCCCAGGACACGAAAGGGCTTCCCCATGGCTACCTACGTCATTCATCCCGCCGGCTCGTCTGTGCCCCGTGTCACCGGTGCGCGATTCTCGCCCGGCCCCCGATTCTCGCCCGAGGTCCGTACCTCTCCTGCCTCGAGAGCCGCCACACGGACCTCGGGCGTGGTCCGATCAGGCCGTGCACACCCGGTGAGTAGCCAGGGAGCTCTCCGCCTCACCCGCCGCGGTCGGGTAGTTGCGTTCATCGCTTCGCTGGTGACTGTGCTCATGGTCGTCATCGCCGCCGGGCAGATGGCCGACGCCACCGGCTCCTCGAGTGCGGCAGCGCCCACGAGCGTGGTCGTGCAGTCCGGTGAGACCCTGTGGGGGATCGCACGGGAGATCGCCCCGGGGCACGACCCCCGCCTCGTGATTGCGCAGATCCGCGAGTTGAACGACCTCGGTACGCGCTCGATCGTGCCTGGACAGACCCTGGTGGTGCCGAGCCTGCGCTGATCGGCCTGCGCTGATCGGCGCGGGTGAACGGTCCTGCGCAGCGCGAGCGATACTGAGGCCGTGATGCGGCGTGGTGTGATTCTGGCGTGCGTGGGCGTCGCGGTGATGGGGCTGCTGGCGGCACCGGCCCGCGGCGATGAGGGTCCGCGCAAGGATCCGAAGTGGACCACCGGCGGTGATCCGCGGGCATGTTCGGCCCCTATCTGGCCGGCTCGCGCCAATGAGACGCCCGGACCCGGACAAGGCCGCCGCATCGTGGTGATCGGGGACTCGCTGACCCGCAACGGCCGGGAGCCGCTGACCCGACAGCTGCGTCGAGACGGGTGGACTCCCACGGTGCGATGCTTCGGCGGTAAACGATTGGACTGGGCGATCGCGCAAGCCCAACGCGCGAAGGAACTCGGGCAGTTACCCCAGACCGTGGTGATCGCTATCGGTACCAACGACATGCGGTGGATCGATCGGGCAACCACTCAAGCGCGGATGCGCACCCTGCTAAAAGTGCTCGGCAAGAAGCGCACGGTGTTCTGGGTCGACACCTACGCCAGTGGTGGGGATCGCTTCACCCGGGCCAAGGAACGCTGGTTCAATCGACAGGTACGCCAGTTGGCGGCCCAGCGCGACAACGTTCACCGCATCGACTGGGGTGACTATGCCCGGGCGAACAATGTGGCCTTCGCCGATGCCTTGCACTACACCTCGACCGGAACGCGTACCTGGGCCCGGCGCGTGGCCGACGAAGTCACTCGGGTTGCGGGAGCGCCTTCGTCGCCCCTGTAGGCGTCGATGCTGTCGGTCTGACCCGGGACTTCGCGGCACGCCACACCCGGTGGGTGCCGTTCTTGACACGATGCAGCAGCGCTTCGGCCCAGACGAATTCAGTGGCCAGGATCGCCAGCCCGACCAGGATGAAGGCGATGCCCGGACCGGGCAGCACCAGCAGAGCGATGCCGACGACCACGAACGTGCCACCGATGATCGCGACGGTCAGCCAGCGCAGTGGGTGGGGGAGTCGGCGCCACGGCGCTCGGGCAGCGAGCCGGCTCACGGCACCGGGCACACGCTCACCGTCGGGGGCATCGGCGGCCTCAGCAGTGCCCTCAGCAGTGCCCTCAGCAGTGCCCTCATGCATACCTCCACTATGGGCATGCGCCGGTCAATGCGCAAACTGCCCGACGGGGTGGCGACGCGCCGACGGAAGGCCCTTGCGCGATCGCCCGGACCGCCCTATGGTTTTACCCCTAGATGTAGTAGTCACACCGTTGTGATTCCTCCACAGGTTGTGGTTCTACACGCACAGGTCGTCCACAGGAGATCCCCAAGATCCCCCACAGACGGCACAAGAGCCGGTTCAGATGTGACGAAAGTGAAGGGAGGGGCGCATGAGGTGCCCATTCTGCCGCGCGGAGGATTCCCGCGTCGTGGACTCCCGGGTTATCGAGGAGGGTTCGTCGATCCGCCGGCGCCGTGAATGCGCCGGCTGCGGCCGTCGATTCACCACCGCCGAGACCGCCCAACTCAACGTCGTCAAGCGCTCGGGCGCCAGTGAGCCGTTCAGTCGCAGCAAGGTGGTGCTCGGCGTCCGGAAGGCCTGCCAGGGGCGCCCGGTCGATGATGATCAGCTTGCTCTGCTGGCCCAGCAGGTGGAGGACGCGCTCCGGGCCACCGGCAACGCAGAGATCCCGGCCGAAGAGGTTGGGCTGGCCATCCTCGGTCCGCTTCGCGAACTCGACGAGGTCGCCTACCTGCGCTTTGCCTCGGTCTACCGATCCTTCGATTCCTTGGAGGACTTCGAAGCCGAGATCGCACTCCTGCGTGCGGAGGGGGAACCCACCGCGATCGAGCCGGATGTGCATGTCACACCCCAGCCCGAGACTTCCCGAACCTGAAGAACAACCCGTCCGCTCCCAGCAGAAAGGCACCACCCATGTCCCAGACGACCAGCGCATCCGCCGGATTCGTGCACAACACGTTGCGCAAGCCCGGCCTCGTGATGGAGCGGCTCTACACCACACCAGGTGTGCATCCGTACGACGAGATCACCTGGGAGCGCCGCGATGTGGTGCAGAACAACTGGAAGACCGGTGAGGTCGTCTTCGAACAGCGCGGGGTGGAGTTCCCGGACTTCTGGAGCGTCAACGCCTCCACCATCGTCACCACGAAGTACTTCCGTGGTGCGGTCGGCACCGAGCAGCGCGAGTGGAGCCTCAAGCAACTTATCGATCGGGTGGTGCTGACGTACACACAGGCGGGCAAGGAACACGGGTACTTCCGAACCGACGAGGACGCGGAGATCTTCGAGCACGAACTGACCTACATGCTGGTGCACCAGGTCTTCAGCTTCAACTCACCCGTCTGGTTCAACGTCGGGACCAATGCACCGCAGCAGGTAAGTGCGTGCTTCATCCTCAGCGTCGACGACACCATGGAGTCCATCCTCAACTGGTACAAGGAGGAGGGCTTCATCTTCAAGGGTGGATCCGGTGCCGGGTTGAACCTGTCGCGCATCCGCTCGAGTAAGGAACTTCTGAAGTCCTCGGGCGGAACCGCGTCCGGTCCGGTGTCGTTCATGCGCGGTGCAGACGCAAGCGCCGGCACGATCAAGTCCGGTGGCGCCACCCGGCGTGCGGCGAAGATGGTCGTGCTCGACGTCGACCACCCGGACATCGAGGAATTCATCGAGACCAAGGTCCGTGAAGAGGACAAGATCCGTGTGCTCCGGGATGCCGGCTACGACATGGATCTCGGCGGCAAGGACATCACGTCGGTCCAGTACCAGAACGCGAACAACTCGGTTCGGGTGTCCGATGCGTTCATGCGGGCGGTGGAAGCCGACGAAGACTTCGGTCTGACCGCGCGCAGCACGGGAGAGGTCGTCGAGACCATCAACGCCAAGAACCTGTTCCGCACCATGTCTGAGGCTGCCTGGGCATGTGCCGATCCGGGCATCCAGTACGACGACACGATCAACGACTGGCACACCAACCCCGAGACGGGTCGTATCAACGCTTCGAACCCCTGCTCCGAGTACATGAGCCTGGATAACTCATCTTGCAACCTCGCGTCGTTGAACCTGATGACGTTCCTGAAAGACGACGACACCTTCGATGCCGAGCGATTCGCCAAGGCAGTGGAGTTCGTGATCACCGCGATGGACATCTCGATCTCCTTCGCGGACTTCCCCACGACCGCGATCGGGGACACCACCCGGCGCTACCGTCAACTCGGTATCGGGTACGCCAACCTCGGTGCGCTACTGATGGCTACCGGCCTGCCGTACGACTCCGATGCGGGTCGCTCGTTCGCTGCGGCGATCACATCCCTGATGACCGGCACGGCCTACAAGCGCAGCGCCGAACTGGCCGGCGTGGTCGGTCCGTACGAGGGCTATGCGCGCAACGAGTCCGCGCACAAGCGCGTGATGCGTAAGCACGCCGCTGCCAACGACAACGTCCGTAGTGTGTCCAGCCTCGACGGCGATGTGCTGAAGCTCGCCATCAAGAACTGGGAGGCCTGCCTGGCCACTGGTGAGAAGAACGGCTGGCGCAACGCGCAGGCATCGGTGCTGGCGCCCACCGGGACGATCGGCTTCATGATGGATTGCGATACGACCGGTATCGAGCCGGATTTCTCCTTGGTGAAGTTCAAGAAACTGGTCGGCGGCGGGTCGATGCAGATCGTCAACCAGACGATCCCGCGCGCGTTGCGCAAACTCGGCTACACCGAGGAGACCATCGAGGCAATCGTGGAGTTCATCTCCGAGAACGGTCACGTGATCGATGCGCCGGGTTTGAAGACCGAGCACTACGCCATCTTCGATACCGCGATGGGCGCGCGCTCCATCTCACCCATGGGACACGTGCGGATGATGGCAGCGGTGCAGCCGTTCATCTCAGGTGCGATCTCCAAGACGGTGAACATGCCCGAGAGCGCAACGGTGGAAGAGGTCGAGGAGATCTACTTCCAGGGATGGAAACTGGGCATCAAGGCGCTGGCCATCTACCGTGACAACTGCAAGGTCGGCCAGCCACTGTCCGATGCGAAAGCTGCCAAGGTCGACGCGCAGGTCGAAGCAGCGATCGAGGGCATCGGCCAACCGATCCGTCGCCGGTTGCCCAAGTCGCGCCCCAGCCGCACCACCAGCTTCTCGGTGGCAGGCGCCGAGGGATACCTGACCGCCGGAACCTACGAGGACGGCGAGCTCGGTGAGGTGTTCTTGAAGCTCGGCAAGCAGGGTTCGACCCTGGCCGGGGTGATGGATGCCTTCTCGATTGCCATCTCGATCGCACTGCAATACGGCGTGCCGTTGGAGGCGTTCGTCTCGAAGTTAGTCAATATGCGCTTCGAGCCCGCGGGCATGACCGACGATCCGGACATCCGGATCAGCCAATCGATCATGGACTACATCTTCCGCCGGCTAGCGCTGGATTACCTGCCCTACGACAAGCGTGAAGCGCTGGGCACCTTCTCCGCGGACGAGCGAGCGGCGACGGTCGCATCGTCCTACGAGACGCCCCAGATCTCGGCCCCGGCCGCAGATGTGGTCGTCGAGGAGGTTCAGTCAGAAGCCGTGCCTACTCCGAAGGTCAGTGCCGCCCACTCCAGTGCGGAGCTGCTCGAGGAGATCACCGGCACAGCATCCGATGCCCCGCTATGCATGACCTGCGGGATCAAGATGCGCCCGGCGGGAAGCTGTTACGTGTGTGAGGGCTGCGGAAGTACCTCCGGCTGCAGCTGACCATCATCATCGATAGGGGCGGCGCCGTGCGGCGTCGCCCCTATTTCGTTATCGCACGAGGTTCGGTGTCGCGCGTTTCAGGCGTCCCGAAGGCGCATCGACACGAATGCCTCGGTCTGGCGCCTGATGCCTTCTTCGGTCGGCAGGCGTTCGATAGATGACGCTCCGTAGAAGCCGTCGATCCCCGTCGTGGTGTCCAGGATGAACTGCGCGTCGTCCGGGGTCGCGATCGGACCGCCGTGGCATATGCACAGCACGTCTGGGCGCACCGAACGTGCCGCATCGGCGAGGAGTTGAACGCGTCGCGCCGCTTCCTGGAGGGTCATCGCGGTTCGCGCGCCGATTGATCCCGAGGTGGTCAACCCCATGTGGGCGACGATGATGTCGGCGCCGGCGTTCGTCATGGCGATCGCCTGGTCCTCGTCGAACACATAGGGAGTCGTGAGTAGATCCCGCTGCGCGGCCAGGGCGATCATCTGCACTTCCTGGTCGTAGGTGATGCCGGTTTCCTCCAGGTTCTCCCGGAACAGGCCGTCAATGAGCCCCACGGTGGGGAAGTTCTGCACACCCGCGAAACCGACCTCACGTACTTGATCGAGGAACTGGGGCATCAGTCGGAACGGGTCGGTGCCGTTGACACCGGCGAGGACCGGGGTTCCGGTCGCCACGGGCAGGACCTCGCCGGCCATCTGCATCACGATGTCGTTGGCGTTCCCATAAGACAGCAGACCCGACAGGGATGAGCGACCGGCCATCCGAAAACGGCCGGAGTTGTAGACGACCAGGAGATCGATCCCGCCAGCCGCGGCGAACTTGGCCGTGATGCCCGTGCCCGCGCCACCGCCGACGATGGGTCGACCAGCGGCAACTTTGCCGCGAAGGCGCTCCAGGATCTGCGTGCGATTCACTGCACACCTTCGATCATGACGCTCCCTCGATCATCGCGTGCAGCCTATCGGCCATGGCACGTCCGAACCCCGGATCGTTGATAGCCGACGCCGATTCGATCAGACCCACGGTCGTAGGGTCGAGTCGGGCGCGCAGCGTCGAGAAGAGTTCTTCATCGGCCTGCGGGTCGTGGAACGGTTGGCCGGGTACGTCGACGGCACTGATGCCGCCGAGGGGCAGGAACATCGCGACCGGACCACGACTGGCATTGAGCTTGTCCGCGACGATCGCTCCAAGTTCGCGCATCTCGGATGCGGATGTGCGCATCAAGGTGACGCTCGGGTTGTGCGCGAGCAGGGTGCGGTGTCGGTAGTGGTCGGGGACAGTCTCGGGCGACCCGAAGTTGACCATGTCCAACGCACCTACGCTGACTACCTGAGGGATGGCGTGCGCTCCTGCGGCCAGGAGTCGGTCCTCACCAGCGGACAGCACGCCGCCGAGAAGCTCATCTGCGAGTTCGGTCGTGGTCATGTCGCATACGCCCACGATGTGTCCCGACTCGATGAGTTTCTCCATGGCGCGACCTCCGCTACCGGTCGCGTGGAAGACGAGAACGTCGTAGCCGAGTTCCTCCAGTCGCGCTCGCGCTTCGTCCGCGGCCGGAGTGGTGACCCCGAACATCGTGATGGCGACAGTCCGAGTGCCCGCATTCGTTTCGTCGAAGGCTTGCTCGATGCGCCGATCGCGGTACCGGGCTGCCATCGCAACCGTCGCCACTATGGCGTTGTCCAGGATCACCGAGTTCACCGGATTGATCCCTGCGATGTCTACGACGGAGTAGGTGATCGACACGTCACATACACCCACGTACGGTCCGACATCCCCACTTGCCATGGTCGAGACCAGGACGGTTGGCATCCCGATGGGCGCTGCCTGCAACGCAGGGGCTGCTAGCGCCGAACCCCCGGATCCACCGAAGGCGAACACCCCATCGATAGTTTCCGATTCGATTGACTCCACGATGATGTCCCGCACGCCGGCTGCCATCGCGGTGATCGTGTCCCCACGCCCGGCGGCGCGGAGTTCAGCTAGGTCGACGCCAGCGCGTGCGGCGACGCTCGACGGAGGGAAGTCGGTACCGGCGAGGACCGAATCGAGTCCGGCATCGATGGTCACTACGCGGGCGCCGACGCGCTGGAGTTGGCGCCAGATCCAGGTGTACTCCTGGGCCTTGGTGTCCCCCGTACCGATCAGTGCGATGGTCGGCTCGGGGGGCTGACTCATCGTGGCTCCTGGAGGCAAGGATCGGCTTCGATCGGTCAGGCTAGTGGTTCGCCCGCAGGACCCTCAGGTATCGCTACGCGGGCCCATGACTGGAACGGTAATCGGGCCACGGTGAAGCAATAGCGGGAATGTCCTGCCCCGCGGGGACTCCCGCGTTACGCTTTCGTGACAATTCCCGGAGATGAGGAGGCCCTCGTGAAGCGCAGGTGGACGGCAATCGCAGCAAGTGGTGCGCTGGTGCTCGCCCTGGCTGCCTGCGGTGGCTCCGATGAAGCGGCGACCGACGCGACCACGCCCACCGATACACCGACGGCCGCCCTGGACACCGAGGTCGACGAAGCAATTTCGGTCATCGATGCCTGCTCCACGTATTTCGCTTTCGACCTGAAGATGAGTGAGGCCAAGGCTGCCGCAGATGCCAAGAAGAAGAAGAAGCGTGACCTACTCGCCGAGATGAAGGGCTTGTCCGACCAATTGGTACTGGCCACCGAGGAGGCGTACATCTCCGGTGATCTTCCTGAGAGCGCCCTGATCAACGCCAATCGTATTCAGCGCAATCTGAGCCGAGTCGCCAACAAGGACGGCATCGGCGGCATCAAGAACAAGCAGATGAATCGGATCGAATCTTCGGCTGCACGCATCGAACGCAGTTGCGAAGCGGCTGGCGACATGTTGCCGCAGGAGAACCTGGACGCTCGCTCCGCCGCCTGATGCCACGGCACGCGGTGGTTCCTCGCGGCGCTACGCCTGATTGAAGTCATCCGGGTTGGGACCGGTTCGTCGCGACGAGTCCTCCATATCCTCGATCGTGATGAGATCATCGGCATCGAGCTGGAAATCGAAGACATCGATGTTCGCTGCGATGCGCTCAGGAGTGACCGACTTCGGAAGAACCACATTGCCGATCTGAAGATGCCACCGGATCATCACCTGGGCAGCGGATTTCCCGTATTTGGTGCCGATGGTGGCCAGGCGAGCGTCCTCAACCAGTCCTCCGGAGGCGAGGGGAGACCATGCTTCGGTCACTATGCCGAGATCGGCGTTGATAGCCCGGATCTGGCGTTGAGGCAGCCACGGATGCAGTTCTATCTGGTTGGCGACGGGCGATACACCCGTGGCATCGATGATTCGTCGAAGGTGTTCACCGTGGAAGTTGGAGACTCCGGCACTCTTGATGAGGCCCTGTTGCTGAAGCTCCAGCACGGTCTGCCAGGTCTCCACGTACAGGTCACGGGCTGGGGTGGGCCAGTGGATCAGGTACAGATCGACGTAGTCCAAAGCGAGGCGTTCCAGACTCGTGTGTAGCGCAGCGACCGTGCGATCGCGACCGTGATCGGAGTTCCACACCTTCGTGGTGATGAACAGTTCCTCGCGAGGAATGCCGCAGGTAGCGACCGCGCGACCCACACCCTCCTCGTTGCCGTACAACGCCGCAGTATCGATGTGCCGGTAACCGACCTCGAAGGCCGACAGGCACGCCTGGGTCGCTTCATCGTCAGGTACCTGCCAGACACCTAAGCCGATCTGCGGGATCAGGTGCTCGTCACTCAGCCGGACAAGGGGAATACTGCTCATGGTTCGCGCCTTTCGGGAGTCGGGCGATCGCGGAACCGCACCGGAGCCACTAGGCGGTTGAGCTCGTCGCCGGTGTGAGGGGTGGTGGTGGGAACGGATTGTCTGGATCGCGTCCGGTTACGAATTTCGCGACTCCATATATGGCGCCCGCGATCGGAACGGCTACAAGTGCACCAACGATTCCCAGGGTGATGCTGCCTGCGGCGATGGCGAAGATGATGGCCAGCGGATGAAGGCTCACCGCCTTGCCCATGACAAGCGGCTGGAGAACATCGCCATCGAATGAGCCCACCACCACGGTGAGCAAGATGACCAAGATCGCTATAACCGGACCGCGCTCGGCCAGTGCGACGACCGCGGCGAAGAAAGTGGCGATGGGTGCGCCGATCACTGGAATGAAGGCACCCAGGAACACGACAGCTGCCAGGGCCGGGGCGAGGGGAACTTGCAGGATCGTCAATCCGATGAATACCAACGTGGCGTCGGCCAAGGCGATGATCACGATGCCACGGGCATAGCCACTGATGGCTCCCCAAGCGATGTCGCCGGAGGTGTTGACCGAACTCTGCATGCTGCGAGGAAGCCAACTGATCACCCAATTCCAGATCTGCTGCGGGGTGAGCAGGAAGAAGATGACGCCGAACAAGAAGACCGAGCCCGCGATGATCAGCGTGCCGAGGTTGCTCAGCTCGCCGGCCGCCGCTCCCAGTACGCCCTTCGCCGCTGTCGTGCCCCACGATTCAGCCTGGCTTAGCAGATTGTTGATGGCTTCGTCGGTCATGCCGAGGGGGCCGTTCTTGAGCCAATCTCGGATGTCGCTGAGACCGGACTGAAGGCTTGAAACCAATTTGGTGCTTTCGGAGATCGTGGAGCGAACCACGATCAACAAGATCGTGACGATGGCGCTGCTGATGAGTATCAGCGCGAGGATCATCGCCAGCACCTTGGGCAGGAATCGATGGAGCAACTTCATCAGAGGAGACGTCCACGCCGCGACCAACAATGCCATGAACAGCGCCAGGACGATCGGGAAGATGCGTCCCAGAATGAGGCCGACCACAACCAGGCCGGCCAGCAGGACCAAGATGCGCCAGGTGATGCCGGCGGCATTCTGCAGGGTCTGGGGGATCTGCGGCGCGTTCTGATTTTCGGCCATGGGCCCACTTCCCGGTCGGGGATCAGTCGATGCGGATGCTACCCGCGGGAGTGCGGAAGACGACGGCAGAAACTCCAGGTTCGTCGTCGTCGACCCAGGTGATGTCGACGCCGGTGAAGTCCGTATCGACATCGAGGATCTGTCCCACCGGTGTGGGATCACCGCATAGTTCGATCGACTCCACGCTGATGTCCCTGCCCCCGGCACTCGGGTGCTCGGTGTCGGGGCAATCCCATTCAACGAAGAACGGCACATACGGGGTTTCCATCGTGTCCAAGACACCGAGTTGCTGCCAACAAAGTTCGCCGCCGTCAGGACGGATACGTCGACCACGAACCGCCGGGCGGCCGAGCCGCGCCTCCACGGGGGCGATGTCGTCGACGGCGAGCACCCAACTCAGCCAGCCACCGCCTTCCTCGGCTCGTTGGTGGACCGCTCGACCGAACGGAGCCTTCTGGGCTGCGGGGTGGTCGAGTGCGCTGACCACCTCGATGTAGCAGCCGCCCGCCAAGGGCAGGATGAAATTGCGAGTACCGAAGGAAGGATGCCGGCCACCGTCGACAAAAGTGCCGCCGAGATCGGATCCGATGCGTTGGACCACATCGGCAATCTCGGGTGTGGTGCAGGCGTAGGACAGATGGTCGAGCCGCATGGCGGCATCTTGCCCAATGGGTGCACGTGAGCCCGAGGGGGGTCTGGTTTGTGGCAGGCTCCCGCCATGAGCGATTCGACTCAGCAGTCGGCGACACCCACCGCTCCGACCGCAACGTTGGATATGCGCAAGACGATCATCCTCGGTGTCGTAGGCATCGCATTCATCGTGTTGATCTTCTGGAAAGTGATCCCGCAGATCGGCAGTTACAGCGCGGCACTGAAGGCACTGGAGTCGATGACCTGGATCGCTGTTGCAATCATCTTCGTTACCGTCGTTATCTATCTGGCTGTCTACGGATTCGCGTACAAGGCCGCCGAAACATCTTTGACCTACTGGCAATCCCAGCAAGTGAACCAAGCGGCCTTCACCATCAGCAACGGGGTACCGGCCGGAGGTGCCGTCGGCTTGGCGGTGCAGTTCGGGATGCTCACGAGTTTCCGGCTGGCGCCGACGAATGCCACCGCAGCCATCACGGCAGTCAGCATCTGGAGCACGTTCATCAGCCTGGGATTCCCCATCCTGGGGGTGTTGGCCCTGTCGATCTCGGGCACGGGGGACTCGGTGGCCTGGCTGGGACCGCTGGGCCTGGCGATCCTGATTGCGATCATCGTGTTGTTCGTCCTTGTCATGCGGTCACCGGCCCTGGCACAGCGCATCGGGGACCTCGGCAATGCCGTTTTGGCGCCCCTCAAGCGGAGGATCACCAAGCTCAAGGATCTGGATGTCGCTGGGCCCATCGTGAAATTCCGAGCCGATATGTACGACCTGCTGAAACGGCGTTGGCTGTGGTTGACATTGGCGCAGGTCGGCATCAGTTTCACGCAATTCTTGATCTTGTTCGCTGCGCTACGCGGCGTCGAGGGGTGGAGCACCAATGGCACCAGTCCGCTCGATGCGTTTGGTGCCTACGCCGTAAGTCACATCATGTTGATGGTTCCGATCACGCCGGGCGGACTGGGCACGATGGATGCACTGATGATTCAACTACTGGTCAGTTCGGGTACGGGGAAGGGCGCCGCGACAGCCGCGGATCTCGTCTGGCGAGCCACGTCCTACTTCCCGCAAATCATCGTTGGCATCATCGCTCTGGTCGCCTGGTACCGGCGCGCTGGACAGGCGTTCGCCACCCGGAGTGTCGGTGCGCAGGAGTCGAAGGGGACGCACTAGTGTTTGGCGCGACCCGGTCGTCGCGGGAGGGGAAGCCTTCGGCGGCCGGGTCCTCGCATGTCGAACATGGGCCCGTCATCCGAAGTTTCGTTGCAGTCGGAGATTCCTTCACCGAAGGTCTCGAGGACGACGTCAGATTCGATGGGCGCCATCAGGGGTGGGCCGACCGGGTTGCCGTGGGCCTGGTGCAACGACAAGGAATCGATGAAGTCCAGTACGCCAACCTGGCGATCCGCGGACGATTGATCGGCCAGGTACGCAATGAACAAGTGCCACGAGCCGTGGAGATGCGCCCGGATCTTGTGACGTTCGCTGCCGGCGTCAACGACACGCTGCGCCGGCGTTTCGATCTGGACGTCGTCGCCACCGATCTGGAGGACAGTGTGCGTGAGCTACGCGCTGCGGGGTCGGAAGTCCTCGTCTTCGCCTACGGCGATCCGTCTCGTCGATCACGCGCCTTGGCTCGAATCACGGACCGGATTCGGGCACTGCGTTCAGCGACGGTGGAGATTGCCCGGATCTATGGCTGCGTGCTGGTGGACTTCTGGGGGGTCAGTACGTACGACGACGAGCGACTGTGGTCCGCCGATC
>JBMTHB010000012.1:0-13570 GCA_049435845.1 Candidatus Nanopelagicales bacterium
CCTGAATCACGACAACCGAATCAGCACCAAGTTCGTCCACCATGAACGCCGCGTCCGTAGGTCCCTGCACCGCATCAGTAGGAACGACGCGGTAGAAGGTCGGGTTATCACCGTTCGTGAGGTCAGGATTCGTCGCCGATGGGGAAACGAAGGCCATACTGGCCTCAGCAAAAGCGGGACCGACAGCCGCGACTTCCTGGGAACCGGCCGGGCCAACAACACCGACAATTCCGCCATCAGCGATAAGGGCGGTCGCCTGGGTGCTGGCTTGGCCAGCATCGAGTTGGGTATCGCTCTCAACCAGGGAGTAGTCAGCGGAAGGATTCGCCGCATTAAAATCTGCGACAGCCAACTTAGCGAAGTTCAACTGCTCCTGGCCGATCGAAGCGGCACCGCCCGTCAATGGAGCCATGACCCCGAAGGCTGCCGTGCAGACAATGGGGTTCTCCGGCTCGGCCGTTTCTTCCGTAGCCGCTTCCTCTCCTGCGGCCTCCGCCGTGGTTTCCTCTGCCGTGGTTTCCTCTGCCGCGGTTTCCTCGCTGGACCCCCCGGCACAACCGGCGAGGACTAGACCAGCGACAGCCAGGGCACTTGCCCCGACAGCGAGTCGTCGATTCATGCTGCCTCCTGTCAAACGTCAGGCTTGCCCTGACCCGACGCACAAGCATGCACGACTTCAGGGCAATCCAGTACTGAAAAGATGAAATTCATTGCGCTGATTTTGTGATCGTTAGAATCTCGCAATATTCAAAGTTTCTCTACCGGTGCATAACGGAGCAAGAGGCGCTTGGTCCCAGCCGAGCCGAAGTCGATTGTGGCGTCGGATTTGTCACCGACACCCGATGTGCTGACCACGGTGCCGAGGCCGAACTTGCTGTGCGTCACTCGATCACCCGGCTCGAGTGAGACGACCGGGCCGTGGGCAAGTGCCCGATCACCGAGCCGCACGGACGCGCTGCTCGTACGCACCGAGCCGAATCCTCCCGCACCGATCGAGTGTGACGATTCCTCGCGCTTCCAGGAGATCAACTCCTCGGGTATCTCCGACAAGAACCGGGACGGCGGGTTGTAAGCGGGAGTGCCCCAGGCCGAGCGGCTGACCGCTCGTGTGACGTACAGGCGCTGGCGTGCCCGGGTAAGCCCTACGTAGGCCAGACGACGCTCTTCAGCGAGTTCTCCCGGATCACCCAGTGAACGGATGTGCGGGAATATGCCGTCTTCCAATCCAGTGAGGAAGACGATCGGGAACTCCAGTCCCTTAGCGGTGTGCAAAGTCATCAAGGTCACCACGCCACCGTGTTGGTCGTCGTCGGGAATCTCATCTGAATCTGCGACCAAAGCGATCTGCTCGAGGAACTCGACCAACGTCGAATCCTCCTGCGTCGTTGCGAATTCCTGCGCAACGGACTCCAACTCCGCAAGGTTCTCCACGCGCGACTCATCTTGCGGATCGTGCGAGGCCTGCAGTTCGGCGACGTAGCCGGATTGCTCGAACACCGCCTGGAGGACCGTTGGCGCATCGGCACCGGATTCCGCAAGCGTCCTGAGGGCGTCCATCATCTCGGTGAATGATCGGATGGCATTCGCCGAGCGCGCAGCCACCTGCAGTTCATCGACCCTATGGAGTGCTTCGTCGAATGTGATGCGTTCGCGCTCGGCAAGGGATTCGACGGCCGCCTCGGCCCGCTCTCCTATTCCCCGCTTGGGGACGTTGAGGATTCGCCTGAGCGATACCTCGTCGCCGGGATTGGCGATAGCGCGCAGGTAGGCAAGTGCATCGCGCACCTCCCGACGTTCATAGAAACGAACTCCACCGACCACCTTGTACGGCATTCCCAGTCGAATGAACACTTCCTCGACTGAACGAGACTGTGCGTTGGTGCGATAGAAGACCGCGACATCGCCTGGTCGATACCCATGCTCATCGACGAGTCGATCGATCTCCTCGCTGATGAAGGAAGCCTCGTCGTGTTCGTCATCGCCCACGTACCCGACTATTGGTTCCCCGGCACCCTCTTGGGTCCACAGCTTCTTCTCGCGTCGTGTGGAGTTGTTCGCGATGACCGCGTTGGCTGCACTCAGGATGTTCTGGGTGGAGCGATAGTTCTGTTCGAGCAGGATCGTGGTCGAATTGGGAAAGTCGCGCTCGAACTCCTCGATGTTGCGAATGGTGGCGCCGCGGAATGCGTAGATGGACTGATCGGCATCCCCGACGACCACGAGGCTTGCCGGGGGCAGGGCGGCATCCCCTGGTCCGACCAACTCTCGGATCAGGACGTACTGCGCGTGATTCGTGTCCTGGTACTCATCGACCAGTACGTGTCGGAATCGGCGCCGGTAATGCTCGGCCACATCGGGGAACAACTGCATCAACGCGACAGTGGCACCGATTAAATCGTCGAAATCGAACGCCGAGGCGCGCGTCAATCTGCGCTGGTATTCGGCGTAGGCCTCGGCCACCGTGGTTTCCATGTGATTGCTCGCCTGCTTGGCGAAATCCTCGTGGTCGATCAACTCGTTCTTGGCATTCGACACCTGCGCGAGAAAAGATCGAGCCGGGTAGCGCTTGGGGTCCAGGTCCAGATCACGGATGACCATCTGCATCAAGCGTAGCGAATCGGTCTGGTCGTAGATGCTGAAGGAAGTAGACATCCCCAGTCGTCCAGCCTCCTTGCGCAGGATACGCACGCAAGCGCTGTGGAAGGTGGAGACGAGCATCGCTCGGGACGCCGGGCCGATGAGTTCCGCGACGCGTTCCTTCATTTCGGCAGCGGCCTTATTGGTGAAGGTGATCGCGAGGATCTCCCCGGGGTTGGCATCGCCGCTAGCCAGGAGGTGAGCGATGCGCCGTGTCAGCACACGCGTCTTGCCCGATCCGGCTCCGGCGACGATCAGCAGCGGGCCGCCTCGATGCTCGACCGCCGCCTGCTGAGAGGGGTTCAGATCGTGCACCAACGAGGACGGATCCATCACCGGTTGATCCTAAGTAGCCGGCACGACTCAGCCACCCAAGGAGCCGTTACCCGACGTACCCGACGATCTTGACGTTGGCTCGGGTCTTGGTGGAGGACGCCAAGGCGATCAGCCCCTCGTCACCGATCTCTGCTACCAGGAGCGTGGACGACTTGCCCTCGATAGGAATGCCTGCCGAGGTAGCTCCGCGGTCTACTCCACCCACGGCGTACGCGGCGAATCGCCCGGCTTCCCCGCGACCCTTCGTGGTGACGCGAAGTATCACGGCCGTGACGTTCCTTTTCTTCTTCGGGACACGCCCCACGCCGCGCACCTTGACGACCTTGACCTCGCCAGCATCGAAGCGGCCCTTATGCAGGCCTGTGGGCGGTAGCCCCACCGCGGGGGCTGACTCGGCCCCGACGCTGTAGCCAAGTACGTCCACCCGAACCTGTACGGCCGTCTTGTTCGGCGCCTTGATCTGCACGGCACCACTTGAGACTGGCACCACGCGCATAGTCGTGCGCGCTCCCCGCTTCGGAACCTTCACACCTGCGCTGTTCGTCTTGTCCGTGCCGACACCTATGCGCAGTCGTCCCCGTGCCTCCGCCTCACGAGTCGTAATTGCCACGAGCGCACTACTCGCCTGTGGGTTGACTCCGTTGAGCGCGACGGTGCGCACCTCCCCCGGTTGCAGGGGACCTAGCGCGGCCGATTCATATCCGAGTTCTGCGCCGATTCCATAGAAGCCCTCTTCCACCGCTTCCGGTGGAGCCGGTGGCTCTTCGACAGGCGGCTGTTCGGGCGTGGGCTCGGTGGGGATGGGCACAGCGGGGGCGCCCGGTACTTCACCTCGGGCTCCCGCCCAGGTAAGCGAGATATGAATGTGGTTGCGATGGCAGTAGTTGTCGTTCTTCTCCTCGGGTTTGCCGAAGCAACCCTTCAGCTCGGTCCAACCACGATCCATCGCATAGCCACGCCAGAACCGGTCGTGCCAACCGATGTACATGATCCCGAGCTGCAATGCGTGGCCGTAGGGACGTCCGTTCGCATCGGGACCGAGCAACCAATTCAAGAATGCTTCGGCATTCGCACGCTGCCCTGGATCACGCACGTCGACCATCCAGTCGACGGCGCGACCCTCCTTATGTTCGCTTCGTCCGCCGCGATCGCAGTCTCGTGGAATCCAGGTGTACTGATTGGATCCGTACGTCGACTTGATGATCTGCTCGAGTCGGAGCGCGCCCGGCTTGGGCGTCGACTCGCAGGTGGTCTGCGGCTCGTACTGAATCGCTACCGCGAGGTCGACCGGAAGCGGCGGCAGCGGAGCGGGCATCGGTGCTGGTGGTAGGCCCTCTCCCGGGACGGGTGCGCCGGCGACCGGGCCGGTCCAGGTGCTGGGCTGCCAGGTCAACTGACCTTGCGTGGCGCCGACGGGAGTCAGCAGTGAGGTTGCCAGCGCGATTCCCAGTACACCCGCCCCGAGCACGCGACCGGGGCGCACGGCAGAATGCGTGCGGGTTCGGGGAAGCACCCGCCTACTGTGTCACGAAAGTGTCACAAGTTGCCAATGATGTACATGGTGCGTCGCCAACTGGTGAGGAGCAGCAGCGCGATGGAGCCGGTAGACCGGGTTCTGGCGATCATGGCCCATCCCGACGATGTCGACTTCGGCGCCGCGGGCACCGTCGCCAAGTGGAGTAAATCCGGCATTTCGGTCAGCTATGGCATCGTGACCGACGGCGACGCCGGTGGATTCGATCCCGCGGTGCCCCGATCCGAGATCCCCGCCATCCGGCGTGCAGAACAGCGCGCCGCGGCAGCCGAGCTGGGCGTCAGCGACGTGCATTTCCTCGGCTACAAGGACGGGGACGTCACGGTCACCCAGGACCTCAGGCGCGACATCAGCCGACTCATCCGCCAGGTCCGCCCGCAGCGCATGCTCATCCAGTCCCCAGACCGCAATTGGGAACGCATTCCGGCTTCCCACCCCGATCACCTCGCGACCGGGGAAGCGGCTATCCGCGCGATCTACCCCGACGCCCGCAACCCCTTCGCCCACGTCGAGCTGCTGCAGGACGAGGGCCTGGAAGCGTGGATCGTCCCCGAAGTGTGGGTGATGGCCTCCCCCACTCCGAATCACTTCGTGGACGTCACGGACACCTTCGCGGACAAGATGCGGGCCATCCACGCGCACGCGTCGCAATTGCCGGCGCCGGACAAGATCGAGGAACGAGTGCGAACCTGGCTCAGCGTCGCCGCCTACGAGGCCGGACTACCCGAGGGGCGACTCGCCGAGGCCTTCCAGGTCGTCAATATTCCTTAGGACTTTCCCCGTAGCACGTTCCCCGTAGCACGTTCCCCTCAGCACCGGGCTACCAGAGGACGGCGATGAATATGTTCGCGATCGACAGTGCGCCAATCGCACCCCAGAATCCGACCTGCGGGGGCAACTTCCTGCGGCCCACGAAGGCAAGCACGGTGATGACGATCGTGATCACCAGCTTCACGGCGATCTTGGCGTGATCGACGTCCTCGTCCTGCATCTCCGCCAGCCCCACCAAGATCACCCCGGTCACCAGCTGGGTGAGCGCGCCATGCAGCATCGCCGGATTCACGCCTTTCTCTGACGAGCGCATCTGCACCAAGAACCCGCCCACCACACTGGCCAGGCCGATGAAGTGCAGGATCAGGATCAGCTTGTAGACGAAATCCATGGTCGCTCCTTCGGATGGCCGATTAGGGTCTCCGTCATGCTAGAGGGCCGTCCAGCGGATTCCGGGCTGCAGCCCGGTCGTGCCGTTGATATCGTCCCCGGGCAGGCATAGTCCGAATGCGCCACCCGGGAGGGAGCACCATGAACGAGTCGAACGACCCCGCCGCCGAGGTGCTCCGCGGGATCTGGCAGCAGGACACCGAGAATCTTCAAGACCTCGACGCAGAGTGCAGCCCGACCAAGGTATGCCGGAACATGAAGGACGTGACCTTCGATGGCTACGCCGAAGAGGGCGGCGATGTGAAGGTTGCTTGGAGGAACACCTTGGCCAAGGAGGGGAAGCTCGGCTCCAGCAGCCTTGCCGATCTCGTCTTCGGTACCGAGAAGTAGTCGATGACCACTCCCTCCGGGGGACCGGGCGGCGTTTCCGCCTTGGTCGAGGATCTGCGCGCTCAGGACTACATCGCGGACCGTGGCCTGGCGACATCGCTGTACCTTGCTTTGCAGCTCGGCAAGCCACTTCTTCTCGAAGGTGAAGTAGGGGTGGGCAAGACCGAACTGGCGAGGACCCTGGCGCGCATGACGGGTCGACAGTTGATCCGCCTGCAGTGCTACGAAGGCATCGATATCCATCACGCCGTGTACGAGTGGGACTACGCCCGGCAGATGCTGTACGTCCGTTCGCTGAGTGGTTCGGATGGGGGCGCAGCAGACGAGGACCTATTCGGCTCCCGCTTCTTGATCGAGCGCCCGCTTCTCCAGGCGGTGCGAGCCGGCGACTCGTGTGTACTCCTGATCGACGAGGTCGACAGAGCAGACGACGAGTTCGAGGCCTTCCTCCTGGAACTCCTGAGCGATTTCCAGGTGACGATCCCCGAGGTCGGAACGATCGAAGCCGAATCTCGCCCCATCGTGATCCTGACGTCCAACCGCACCCGAGAACTGCACGATGCTCTCAAGCGTCGTTGCCTGTACACCTGGATCGGTTTCCCCGAGCCCGAACGAGAGATCGACATAGTCCGTTCGCGATTGCCGGAAGTCTCGGAAGCTTTGACTGCTCAAGTCGTATCCGCGGTGAACCGGCTTCGAGAGATGGAGCTCGAGAAGCTGCCCGGCGTTGCTGAGACGATAGATTGGACGCAGAGTCTGGATGCCATCGGGGCGCAGACGCTCAACGAACAGACTGCCCTCGACACCCTTGGTGCCATCGTCAAGGACCGAGACGATCTCGAGTTCACGACCAGAAGCATCCAGGATGTCATCTCCTGACGCGACGGTCGGCGAGGTCGACGCGCTGCTCGTCGGCTTCGGCCAGGCCCTGCGAGATGCAACGATCACCGTCGGCACCGACGACGTTCTCGCTTTCGCCACCGGGGTCTCGCTGCTCGATATCACCGATCTGATGGATGTCTACTGGGCAGGCCGAGCCACGTTGATTCGCAGACGTGATCAGGTTCCCATCTATAACGAGGTCTTCCAGCGGTATTTCCTTGCCTTCCACCCTGAGTCCGAGAACATCCTGAAGAAGACGATCAAGGCGTCATCGACTGCTGGGGCGACTCTGGAGATCCCCAATACCGAAGAGGGACTTCCTGGGGAGATAAGCCCCGACCAAGTCAAACTCGGCTACGTCGCGAGTACGTCGGACATCCAGCGATACAAAGCATTTGCGGATTGCACCGATGAGGAGATCAGACACCTACGCAGACTCATGTCACGGATGCGGGTCACTCCTCCCAAGCGCAAAACCCACCGCACCACCCGCGCTCGTCGCAGTTCCACACTCGATATGCGTCGCATGGCGCGAGATTCGATGAGAAGTCTCGGGGAGCCCAAAGAACTGCACTACAAGACGCGCAAGCACAAGCTTCGGCCGCTGGTCTTGATCCTCGACGTCTCCGGATCCATGGCCGATTACTCGCGCAACCTGCTCCAGTTCGCATACTCCGCGCGACGCGCGAATGCCAAAGTCGATGTGTTCTGCTTCGGAACCCGACTCACTCGTATCACCCGGGCACTGGATCGACGCAATCCCGACGACGCCATGCGCCTAGCCGGCGAAGCGGTCTTGGACTGGGATGGGGGGACGCGGATCGGCGAGGCGATCAAGAACTTCACCCGTCAGGCCAGGCGTGCGCGGTTGGGGCGAGGAGCCATCGTGGTCGTCTGCTCGGACGGCCTGGATCGCGGAGACCCCCGGGATCTCGCAGAGGCTATGGAAAGCCTGTCCCGGGTTGCCCATCGAGTGCTGTGGGTCAACCCACACAAGGCCGACGCTGAGGACTGGATACCTACGGCGATGGGCATGATCATCGCGGACCCCTACATCGACGAGGTGCATTCCGGCCACAACCTCGCTAGCCTCGAGAGGCTCGCCAATCGACTATCGAAAGTGGGATGAGCGTGCGATACAGCATCTCCCTGCATGCCGAGGGGGACCGTGAAGTCTCACTCGAGGAAGTCGTGGAGCTCGCCGACGCCGTGGCTCCCCTCAATGGAATAGCGTCCGGCTACGGCACAATGGGGTACGGCGCCCAGATCGTGGTCGAGGCGGAAAATTCCGATGCCGCGGTCGACCTTGCTCTCGAACAATTCTCCGCTGCTGTTGCCAAGACTTCGCTTCCAGCGTGGCCGATCGTGCGTGCCGAGTCCATCAGCGAGGACGACGACTTCGCCGACCTCGAGGATGAGATCCCGTGATTCGTCTGGGAAGCCTTGCCGGCTACGCCTTCGAGGGTCCGCGGGCACTCGCCGGGTGGACGCCGCCTGCAGTCGCCGCCGTCTTTGCCGTTTTGGCGAAGACGAATCCGGATCGGCCCCAGGAATTCTCCGTGATCTTCGTCGGTCACTCCGATGACTTATCGACCGAAGGCTTCCCCTTTCGTCATCCCCGCTCCACCGCATGGATCAAGCGAGCAGACGGCAAGTTCAATCTGCACGCATGCTGGCTTGAAGTGCCCGGAGGAACTCGTGCACATCGCGAACAGATCGCCCGAGAGTTGATCTCCATCTACGAGCCCAGCTGCAACGTCGACAAGTTCGATAAGGCCTGGAAGGCGGAGTGGATCGGCGAGTACGAGACTCCCGTCACGACTCCCCTGACAACGGACAAGCACCCCACCTAAGCGGAGGGGCGCTTGTCTCTCGGCTCTCTCAGTTGTCCAGGCTGACGCCGACGCCTTCCATCAGACGCGACCTGCGAGTACCCATGGCCGGTCGAGCGACTCCATCGGCGACGTGCTCTTCGTGCTGGAAGGTTGCGCCCGCCACGATCCCTTCACCCATGCCGTAGAGCAGAGGCAACGCACCTGCCACCACACGACCCGTGGAGTTGATCGCCGTCAGTCCCGGCTCGATGGCCTCCGCGTCCTTCTTGATGTCCCAGACCAGATCGGCGGACTCCTCGAGATTGCCCGCAATCTTCTTTAGCTGCGAACTCACGATAAACAGGTAGATAGCCAAACCGGCGATCAGGGCAGCAATGTTGATGACCGACCACAATGCGAGGGAACTCATGACCGCACCTTGTCCAATACTCGTCCGAGGAACAGATGGTGTTCCAGGCCCTCCGCCAGCACGGCTTCGACGCCGCCGGCGGTCGTGGTGATCAATGCCGTATCGGCAGTGTTCGCCTTCGTCGCGATCAACGTTTCCTTGATCGCCGCTACTCTTTTATGGATGCGGTGGACGAAGATCACGAGCAGCGTGAGCAGTCCTGCGACGGCAAGGACCACGATGGATCCCAGGACGTTCGCAGTCGTCCACAACTGTTCGACTTGTGCATCCATGTCAGCCTCCCAACTTCGCGCGCCCGCGCTTCAGGCCGTCGATGACAGCCAGTGCCGACGCGATGGTCTCGTTCAGTCCTGCCAGCCCTGCTGTGTTCCGTTCGGCCTGCTGCAGGCCGCTGAGAATCGAACCCGCCTGGTTTCCGATGCGCCAGGCCAGGGCAAGGATCGGTACGACCAACGCCACCACGACAAGGACGACGATGAGGCCGATGATGAAACCGGCTGCCCAGCCGGGTTGTCCCGTGAAGTCCATTTGCCCTCCTAGATCGATTCCGCGAATGAACGCACCGGTGCCAGACTCGCGTTGACCGACGTCACGATCGGTTGCACGGTCGAGGTCTTTTCCACGATCACCTTGACCCCCCCGTCGAGGGCGTCGAGTGTTTCAGCCGTGGCCTTGAGGTGCAGTATCGCCCTCCACAGACCGAGAGCGGCCGCCGCGATGATGAGCGCGGCCACGACGAGCGTGATGATGGCATCGACAGACATGCGGTCTCCTATCCCAACAACTTAGATACCGGACCGGCGTAGCGCACCGCTCCGTTGGCGACTTCGTTGATGACGTCGTCGGTCTTGTCCAACAACGTCGGCGTGGTGTCCAACTCACCGATCAGGGCGACTCCGCCATCGAGAGCGTCTTGCGATGCACCGCGGATCCGCTCCAATGCCGCGAGCAGCCGGTTGAGCAAGGCCACCAGTACCGGCACCACGATGATGATCAGGATCAGGTTTCCGATTCCCCACAGACTCATGGCTTCCTCCTTAGGAGCGGCTCGGGGCCGGTTGGTAGGGCAGGAAGAATCGAGCGAAAACTCGCTTCACTGCGAGCGTGAAGGCAGAGAACGCGATAGCGATGCCGCTCGCTGCCTGCGGAGCGCCTACCGACATCGGGTCACGACCCTCCGCGATAGCCGTCATCCGAGCCTTCATCGAATCGGCGGTTTGATCGATCAGCACCTCGGTGAAATCGGCAACCAGACCACGTCCGTATTGGGCGGCCGCGCCGGAGATAGTGAGGTCGATGGCCAAGTCGACTCGGGTGACGCCGCCGAGCGAGTTCAACGACGCGTTCAGAATGACGCTCGCCGAACCACGTCCCTTCCTATCGGCACCTGCACCCTCCAACACGATGACCTTCTTGGCGTTGTCTCGGGACTTGATCTTCAATTCACCCGAGAACTCCAACTTGACTGGACCAGCCGAGATGATGACGTCGCCCTCGTACTGGTCATCACCCACCTCACGGGTCAGATCTGCTCCCGGAACGCAAGCCGCGACGAGCGGCACGTTGTCGAAGAAGTCCCACACTTGATCGACCGGCTGGTCGATCTGGAAGGAATGGTTGATCAGCATGGAGCCTCCAGCTGGCTGGTGATGAATGAATCAGGATCCTTCTCGAATGCCTTGCGGCAACCGGGTGCGCAGAAGTAATACGTGGTGCCCTGGTATTCGAATGGCCGGTTCGCAGGGATTGCATCCACCGTCATACCGCACACCAGATCAAGCACCGACTCGGGCTCGATCATCGGAGTGCGCGCTCTGGTCAGCGGCTTGAGTTCGCCTGCGGCTCGTCTCTTGACCAGATCGGCGAGGATCGAGACCGCGATCTCACGATGTCCGGTGTGACCGAGGTCGATTCCAATCGGGACATGGACTCGAGCGAGCTTGTCCTCATCGACACCCTGTTCGGCGAGGAACTCCCGAACGACCCTCCCCCGCTTAGCCGAGGCCACCAACCCTACGAACGCGGGGTCGCCCTGCAGGGCCGTCTGCAGAACGTCCTCATCCCCGTGGCCCTGCGTCGCGATGATGACTGCCGACGACTCCGTCACCTTGCAACAGGTGAATTCGCTTCCGTCCACGAGATCGCCACGCCAGCCAAGATCGCGTACGAGATCCAACAAGGTGACCGCCATCGGGGAGCGACCGACGATCAGCACGTGGGGAGAGGACATCACCGGCTCGATGAAGATCTGCAACGCCCCATCGCTTTGGCAGGAGATCGGAATGGTTAGAACCCCCTCAGGTACGTGCAGGTCCTCGAGTTCGGCGGGCTGACCGAGCCAGACGAGTGACGACTTGCCTTCGTCGAGCACGCGACGCGCCTCCCGGAGCAACACCGGCTCGGCGCAAGCACCACCGATCCAGCCATACAACTCACCATCCGCCGTCACGATGGCTCGCGAGCCGTGCTGGCCGGAGGACGGTGCCTGCCGCCAGACGACCGTGGCCATGGTGAAGGATTCGCCCGCCTCCACCAGTTCCACGGCGCGCGCCATGACCGCGGCGCCATCGGCTACCCGAGAACCACCGGACATGTCAGCCGGCCTTCACCGGCGGCATACCGCTAATATCGCGTCCGGTCTGTACCGCTTCGAAGACGCGATTCGGCATCAACGGCATATCCACGTTCCGCACCCCGGTGTGCTCGATGGCGTTCATGACCGCATTGACGAACGCAGCCGGTCCACCCACGGTTGCGCACTCGCCGATGCCCTTGGCACCGATCGGGTGATGGGGGCACGGCGTAACGACTTCGTGAAGTTCGAAACCGGGGGTCTCCCACGCCGTCGGCAGCAGGTAATCGATGTAGTTCGCACCGATGCAGTTGCCCTCCTCATCGAAGGTGATGTACTGCATGTTGGCCATCGCATAAGCCTCGGTGAGTCCACCCATGATCTGACCCTCCACGATCATCGGATTGATGCGGACTCCACAGTCGTCCACGGCCACGAACTTCAGCACATCCCATACGCCCGTCTCGGGGTCCACCTCCACCTTGCAGATGTAGGCAGCGAACGGCCAAGTGAGATTCGGCGGGTCGTAGTAGGCGTTGTTCTCCAGACCGGGCTCCATGCCGTCGGGCACATTGCTGTAGGCCGCGAGCGCGCAATCTTGGATAGTGACACCGCGCTCCTGGTTGCCTCGAACATAGAAGCGACCCAACTCCCACTCGATGTCCTCCTCGGACACCTCCAGCAGGTGAGCAGCGATCTTGCGAGCCTTCGCCCGGATCTTCCGCGCAACCATGGCGACCGCAGCGCCGGCGACGGGCGTCGACCGGGATGCGTACGTCCCCATGCCGAAGGGAGCTGTATCGGTGTCACCCTCCTCGACGACGATGTCGTCCGCAGGGATGCCGAGTTCGTGCGCGACGATCTGCGCCCAGGTGGTCTCGTGACCTTGACCTTGTGTCTTAGCTCCGGTCCGCAGGATCGCCTTGCCGGTCATGTGGACGCGCAACTCGGCGGAGTCGAACATCTTGATGCCGATGATGTCGTACTCGCGGCTGTTACCTGCTCCGAGTGGCTCGGTCATCGTGGAGATTCCGATCCCTAGGAGTTTGCCGCGCTTGCGCGCTTCTTCCTGCTCCTGCTTGAACGTCGAGTACCCGATCGCTTCCAAGCCGAGGTCCAAGCACTTGGCGTACTGGCCGGAGTCGGTGAGGAACCCGAACGCCGTCCGGTAAGGGAACATGTCGTCCTTGACGAGGTTCACACGACGGAACTCGGCCTGATCCATGCCCAGGTCGTTGGCCGCCGCGTGGATCATGCGCTCCTGGAAGAACATCGCCTCGGTCACCCGGAAGGAGCACCGATAGGCGACTCCTCCGGGAGCCTTATTCGTGTAGAAACCCTCACTCGTGAGGTGCGCCGCAGGGATGTCGTAGCACGCGAAAGTCGAGTGCATGAGACCGATCTTGAACTTTGTCGGTTGGGCATCCGCAAAAAACGCACCGTGATCGGATGTGGTGTGCATCCGCATGCCAAGGATCCTGCCGTCCTTGCGCATGGCAAGTTCGCCCTTGAGATACACGTCGCGTCCGAAGCCCGTCGAGATCAAGTTCCCGGTCTTGTCCTCGATCCACTTCACCGGACGCTCTGTCAAGATCGACGCGAGAATCGAGATCACGTAACCGGGATACACCGGCACCTTGTTGCCGAAGCCGCCGCCGAGGTCCGGACTGATGATGCGGATCATGTGCTCGGGTAGCTCGGCGACCATCGCCACCGCGGCACGGATGATATGCGGCGCCTGCGTGGTCATGTAGACCGTCAACTTGCCGGTCGCCCGATCGAAATCAGCGATCGAGCCGCAGGGCTCGATCGGC
>JBMTHB010000013.1:0-13259 GCA_049435845.1 Candidatus Nanopelagicales bacterium
GACCACCGCCGGTGCATCCCAGTAGGGACCACCGCTCGTGGCGCAAGCACCGAAGGCGACGACATGGACGGCCCCACACGCGGACAGTTCGGCGTGCAACGCCTCCAAAGCAGGCTCGAGCGCGTGAGTGATGGTTCCGGCCACCACCAGCACGCTCGTCGAGGGGGGATCTGCGTCCGGCAGTTCACTCACGAGCAGACCCGCTGCGGCGGCGGCCTCCACCTCCAAGGAGCAGCATGCGAGCCCCGCTCCCATCACTTGGACCCGAACCCCAGGTCTGGATGCCAGTCGCCACACCCTTCGCAGGCTAGTCAGGTCTGACACTCGCCGACCCACCATGGTCATGCGACACGAAAGAGAGCAGAATGAGACGAACGCGTAGCCGCTACGAGGAAAACAGGTGAAATGACCAAGCAGGTCGGCCAGGTCGACAGGGGCGTGATCAGGTTCGCCGGTGACTCCGGCGACGGCATGCAGTTGACCGGAGACCGCTTCACCTCCGAGGCGGCCTGGATGGGCAACGATCTGCTCACGCTCCCCAACTTCCCGGCGGAGATCCGGGCGCCGGCGGGCACGCTGCCGGGTGTCTCGTCGTTCCAACTCGCCTTCGCCGACCACGACATCACCACGCCCGGCGACCAGCCGAACGTCCTCGTCGCCATGAACCCGGCCGCGTTGAAGGCCAACATCGCCGATCTGCCGCGCGGGTCCGATCTGATCGTCAACACCGACGAGTTCACCAAGCGCAACCTGGAGAAGGTCGGCTACCACGACAGTCCGCTCGAGGACCACTCCCTGGACGCCTATCGCGTGCATCCGATCGCCTTGACATCCATGACCGTCGAGGCGCTGAAGGACTTCGACATCACCAAGAAGGAAGCCGAGCGCGCCAAGAACATGTTCGCGCTCGGGCTACTGCTGTGGCTGTATCACCGACCCACCGAGGGCACGATCGACTTCCTGCGAAAGAAGTTCGCGGACAAGCCCGAGATCATGAACGCGAACATCGCGGCTTTCGAGGCTGGCTGGTCATTCGGTGAAACCACCGAGGAGTTCAGTGTCCAATATGAGGTGAAGCCCGCGGCGATGCCGGCTGGCACCTATCGGAACATCACCGGCAATCTTGCTCTGTCCTACGGTCTGATTGCAGCGTCCGAGCAGTCCGGGCTCCGGCTCTTCCTCGGCTCCTACCCGATCACCCCCGCCTCGGACATCTTGCACGAATTGAGCAAGCACAAGCGCTTCGGTGTGATGACCTTCCAGGCCGAGGACGAGATCGCCGGCATCGGGGCCGCACTCGGTGCTTCATACGCCGGATCGCTCGGCGTGACCACCACGTCCGGTCCCGGCATCGCTTTGAAATCCGAGACGATCGGCCTCGCGGTTTCCTTGGAACTTCCTTTGATCATCGTGGACGTTCAGCGCGGCGGTCCGTCCACAGGACTGCCCACCAAGACCGAGCAGTCCGACCTTCTGCAGGCCATGTTCGGTCGTAACGGTGAGTCGCCGGTGCCGATCGTCGCTCCGCAGAGCCCTGCGGACTGCTTCGACGCCGCACTCGAAGCAGCGCGCATCGCAGTCACCTACCGCACACCGGTCTTCTTGCTGTCCGATGGCTACCTCGCCAACGGCTCCGAGCCCTGGCGACTTCCGGATGTGGGGAATCTCCCGACGATCGAGCCGAATTTCGCGACGGCTACCAACCACACGAACGACGACGGCAGCGAAGAGTTCTGGCCCTATCAACGAGACCCCGAAACCTTGGCTCGCCCCTGGGCGATACCGGGAACGGCCGGCCTGGAACACCGCATCGGTGGCCTCGAGAAGGCAGATGGTTCGGGCAATATCTCCTACGACCCGGAGAATCACGACCACATGGTTCGGCTACGCCAAGCCAAAGTCGATGCCATCGCCCAGAGCATCCCCGACCTCGAGGTAGACGATCCCAGCGGTGAAGCGAACATCCTGATCCTCGGTTGGGGGTCCACCTACGGCCCGATCGGTGCCGCCTGCCAGATTTCCCGTCGCGCCGGCATCAAGGTCGCCCAGGCACACCTGCGTCACCTCAACCCGTTCCCGCGCAACCTCGGCGAGGTTCTGAAGCGATACGAGAAGATCGTCGTTCCGGAGATGAACCTAGGCCAACTCAACCTGCTGCTACGGGCGAAGTTCCTGGTCGACACCTACGGCTACAACCAGGTGCGCGGACTGCCATTCAAGTCATCCGAACTCGTGGATGTCATCACCGAGTTGTCCGAGCAACTCCCCCGGCAAACGGAAGGCGCGCCATGAGCACCGACGCATTCCCGGCACTTTCCTTGATTCCCAAGTCCGATGTGGAACTCAAGGCGAAGGACTTCAAGACCGACCAGGAGGTGCGCTGGTGCCCCGGCTGCGGCGACTACGCGATCCTCGCCGCCGTGCAGGGCTTCATGCCGGAGATGGGCTTGAAGAAGGAGAACATCGTCTTCGTCTCCGGTATCGGCTGTTCCTCCCGCTTCCCCTACTACATGGATACCTACGGTGTGCACAGCATCCACGGACGGGCACCGGCCATCGCCACCGGCATCGCCACCACCAGACCCGATCTGTCCGTGTGGGTCGTCACCGGCGACGGAGACGCCCTGAGCATCGGTGGCAACCACTTGATCCATGCCCTTCGTCGCAACGTGAATCTGAAGATCCTGCTGTTCAACAACCGGATCTACGGTCTGACCAAAGGCCAGTACTCCCCTACGTCCGAACAGGGCAAGGTCACCAAGTCCACTCCGCAAGGATCACTGGACTACGCCTTCAATCCTGTCTCTGTGGCACTCGGCGCCGAGGCCACGTTCGTGGCACGCACCATCGATTCCGATCGCAAGCACATGACGGAGGTCCTCCGCGCAGCCGCTGCACATGAAGGCTCGGCGCTGATCGAGATCTACCAAAACTGCAATATCTTCAACGACGGCGCCTGGGAGCCGCTCAAGGAGAACGACGTCCGCGAAGACAACCTCATTCGCCTGAACCACGGCGAGCCGATCATCTTCGGGAACAACCACGACAAGTGCGTGATCCGTGACATCGACGGCCACCTACAGGTGATGGACATCTCCGAAGTCGACCAATCCGAGATCATCGTGTTCGATGCGCACGCCAAGGATCCAGGCTTGGCCTTCGGGCTGTCCCGCTTGTACAACCCACGCACGCTGGAGAACACCCCGATTGGAGTCTTCCGCGACGTCACCCACCGCGAGGCATACGACCGCATGGCCCAACAGCAAGTGGCGGACGTGATCGAGACCCAGGGTCCCGGCGACCTGGAAGCCCTGTTGCGCGGCAAAGACACCTGGACTATCGGGTAGCGGGACGATCACCTGAGCCAGATCGACACATCGAGCACAGCCCACGTCCAACGCACCGGGCTGCTCTTCGGCCTACTCGCCTACGGACTGTGGGGAATCTTCCCGCTGTACTTCGCACTTCTGGGCAGCGTCTCTCCCCTCGAAGTGGTCGCCCATCGGATCATCTGGACACTCGTTCTCCTGGTGATCGTCATCACGATCGCTCGCACGTGGCGCACGGTGCGCGCGGCGTTGAACAAGCGCACCCTGCTCATTCTCTTGGGCGCGGCGGTATTCATCTCGGTCAACTGGCTCGTCTATGTGTACGCGGTGGACACCGATCAGGTAGTCCAGACATCGCTCGGGTACTTCATCAACCCCCTGATATCGGTTGCGCTCGGGGTGATCTTGCTGCGCGAGCGGCTACGCGCCCTTCAATGGGTGGCCGTCGGAATAGCGGTGATCGCGGTTGCGGTACTGACAGTCAGTTACGGCACAGTCCCCTGGATCAGCTTGACACTCGCGTTCAGTTTCGGCATGTACGGATTCCTGAAGAAGTTGGCGCGAGTCGGCTCGATCGAGAGCCTCGCCATCGAGACCGCCGCCCTGGCACCGTTCGCTCTGGCCCTCATGGCGATGTGGGAGGCCGATGGCCAGGCGGCATTCGTGCTGGACGGTTGGCAGATCAGTCTGCTGTTGATCCTCCTTGGGCCCATCACCGCACTACCACTTCTCGCCTTCGGCGGCGCGGCCACTCGGATTCCGCTTTCCACGCTGGGCGTCCTGCAATACATGACTCCGACGATGCTGTTCCTCATCGGAGTGTTCCTGTTCAACGAGGCCATGCCGACCAGCCGCTGGATCGGATTCCTGTTCGTCTGGGTCTCACTAGTCGTGTTCTCGATTGACGTCTATCAGCACGGGCGACGAACCAACAAGAGCAAGCGGGCGGAACTACTCGAGGAAATCGAAGTCAGCGAGCCCACGTAGGGAAGTTCAGCCGGTTCGGTTGACCACGTAATCGCAGAGCGCTTCCAGCGCTTGGCGAGCGGGGCTGTCGGGCAGCGGGCGCAACGTGCGCCGGGCATCCCCAGCCCACCGGCACGCCTCCTCACGCGCCTGATCCAGCGCTGTATGCGCGCGCAGGAGTTCCAGGGCGCGGGCGTGCTGGGCGTCATCGGCGATCGGCCCGGATAGGAACTCGACCAACTCGGAGTCGGCCGGATCCTCGGCGGTACGCACCAGCAGTGCTGTCAAGGTGGGCACACCCTCGCGTAGGTCCGTTCCCGGCAACTTGCCCGACTGACTGGATTCCGACGTGATGTCCACGATGTCGTCGGCCAATTGGAACGCAACGCCGATGGCCTCGCCGAATCGGGTCATGATGTCGATGGTCTCGGGATCGGCTCCAGCCATCATGGTTCCGAATCGACCCGCGGTGGCGATGAGGGAGCCGGTTTTGTCGGCGAGGACGTGAAGGTGATGCTTGACCGGATCGACGCCGTCGTCGGGTCCCACACTCTCGCGGATCTGCCCGGTGCATAGCCGCTCGAAGGTCTGGGCCTGGATGCGCACCGCTTCTGGGCCGAGGTCGGCAAGGATGTCCGAGGCGCGCGCGAAGAGGAAATCACCGGTCAAGATCGCGACCGTGTTGTTCCAGCGCGCGTTGGCCGACGGTGCCCCACGACGAAGTTCCGCCTCATCCATGACATCGTCGTGGTAGAGCGTGGCCAGATGGGTGAGTTCCACCACCACAGCGGCCTTCACGACGTCGGGGTTGGTGGGGTCGGCTCCCAGGTGAGATGCGAGCAAGGTGAGCAGGGGGCGGAAGCGCTTGCCGCCGGCATCCACCAGGTGCTGGGACGCCTCGGTCACGAACGGGTAGTTGCTCACGACCGCGGCGCGAAGTTCGGTCTCAACCTCGGCAAGGGATCTGCTGAGAGAGGCATCCAGGGCAGCATCGACGGAGAGCTCTCCCAGCGGGCTCTCGGTCATGACTCGACGGTACTACCGGATGAAGACATCGGCATTCGTGAGCAATTCGAGCACCGGCTGGGGGACGACGCCCAGGATCACGGTCACCGCCACGCTGGCCGCGAGGGCCACCGTGGTGAAGGCCGAGGGGACGGCCACGACGGCCGTCTGCTCGGTGGGCTTGGCGAAGAACATGATCACGATCACACGCACGTAGAAGAATGCTGCGATCAGGCTGGCAACGACGCCGATGATGACCAGCCAGGTGGCTCCGGCTTCCACCGCAGCGATGAAGACGAGGAACTTGCTGACGAAGCCGCTGGTGAGCGGGATACCGGCGAGGCCCAGCAGGAATATAGAGAGAGCCATCGCGACGATCGGTGATTTCCTGCCTAGACCCGCCCAGTTGGCGAGGTTCGTGGCCTCTCCGTTCGGATCGCGCACCATCGAAACGACCGCGAAGGTGCCGACCGTGGCGAATCCGTACGAGATGACGTAGAACTTCGTGCTGGTCAAGCCGGCAGGAGATGCAGCTGCTAGTCCGACGAGGATGAAGCCGGCCTGAGCGATCCAGGAGTAGCCGAGCAATCTCTTGATGTCGGTTTGCACCAAGGCGAGGATCGACCCGAGGATCATGGACGCACTGGCAACGATCCAGATGATCGGCTCCCAGTCCCACCGCACACCACCGAAGGCGACGTACAACAGGCGAAGCAGGGCGCCGAAGGCCGCGATCTTCACGGTCGCCGCCATGAACCCGACCACTGCGGTCGGAGCGCCCTGGTAGACGTCCGGCACCCATTGGTGGAAGGGCACCGCTCCGATCTTGAACAGCGGACCGACCATCAACATGCCGATGCCGATCAGCAGGATGATCGATTCGCTGGGCTTGCTCGAGATGGTCTGAGCGATCTCGGTGAAGTTGATCGAACCGCTGTACCCGTAGACCAGCGCTGCGCCGTAGAGGAAGAAGGCAGACGCGAACACACCGAGGAGGAAGTACTTCAGTGCCGCTTCCTGACTGATCAAGCGCCGGCGACGGGCCATGCCCGTCATCAGGTACAGCGGAAGGGAGATGACCTCCAGGGCTACGAACATCAGGAGAAGGTCGTTGGCGCTGACGAACAGCAGCATGCCCAGGACCGCGAAGAGGGTGAGCGGCCAGATCTCGGTTTGCAGGTAACCACGCTGGGTGAACTGCTTCTCCTCCTCCGAGCCGGGGAGTGCGGAGACGCGGGCCGCGAATGCGTCGCCGACCGGATCTATGGATCGCTCGGCCATCAAGCCGACACCGAGGATCGCCAAGATCAAGATCGAGCCCTGGAACAGCAGCGCTGGTCCGTCGATGACGACCGATCCACCTGCAGTGACCACGCGGGTATCCACGTTGAGCACGATCAGGACGAATGAGGCGATCAAGGCGCCGAAGACGATCAGTAGTTGCAGGAAGCGGCGCACGCTTCGGGGAGCGAATGCTTCGACCAGGACCGAGACGATGGCTGCACCGAAGATCACGATCATCGGGGAAATAGCGAAGTAGTCGATACTCGGTGGCGTGAAGTTCACTGGTCGCTCCCTTCACTCGAGAGCGCGGAGTCCGGTGCGGCCACCTCGACGAGTTCGAGTGTCCGATCGACCGCGGGGTTGATCACGTTGAGCAGCGGTGCGGGGTAGAAGCCGAGCATGATGGACAGTGCCGCGATCGGAACTAGGGCGGTGATCTCCCGTCCCTTGAGGTCCTTCATGGTGTCGAGCGCCGGGTTCAGTGGACCTGTCATGGTCTTCTGGTACACGCGCAGCATGTACGCGGCCGTGATGACGATGCCCAAGGTCGCGAGCGCACCGACCCAGATGTAGCGCTCGAATGCACCGAGCAGGACCAGGAACTCACCGATGAACGAGACCATGCCCGGCAGCGCAAGAGACGACAGTGCGGCGACCAGGAAGAACCCGGCCAGCACAGGTGCGGCCTTGTTCACACCGCCGTAGTCGGAGATGAGCGCAGAGTCCCGTCGCCTCGACATCAGGAAGCCGGCGGTGAGGAACAACGCGGCTGTGGACAGGCCGTGCGCCACCATGTACACCACTGAGCCGGACTGTCCGGCACTGGTGAACACGAAGATGCCCAGGGTGATGAAGCCGAAGTGGGACATCGACGAGTACGCGAATAGTCGCTTCATGTCCTGGGAGTTCAACGCGATGTATGCGCCATAGAAGATGCCGATCAGCGCCATACCGATCACCACGGGTGCATAGAACTCGCTGGCTGCTGGGAAGATCGGGAGCAGATAGCGGATCATGCCGAACGTGCCGACCTTGTCCAGCACGCCGATCAACAGCACCGAGGTGCCCGGCTTGCCTTGAGCGGCAGCGTCGGGCAGCCAGGTATGGAACGGCCACAGCGGCGCCTTGATCGCGAATGCGAAGAAGAAGCCCAGGAACAGCATCTTCTGGGTGTTCGGGTCGATATCCAGGTCCACCAGGGCGAGGAAGTCGAATGTGCCTGATCCGAGTTGCCGGGCCGACACAACGTAGAGCCCGACCATCGCGGCGAGCATGAACAAACCGCCCAGCAGGCTGAACAGCAGGAACTTCACCGCGGCGTAAGAACGCTGCGGACCGCCGTACTTGCCGATCATGAAGTAGATGGGAACGAGCATCACTTCGAAGAAGACGTAGAACAAGAACACGTCGGTAGCGGCGAAGACACCGATCATGAGTGCCTCGAGCACGAGGATCAGTGCGAAGTAGCCCTTGACCGAGCCCTCGGACTCCTGATCGCCCTCGATATCCCGCCAGCCAGCGAGGATCGTGATCGGCACGAGGGTGGCGGCCAGCGCGATCAGTACGAGTCCGATGCCGTCCACACCCACCGAGTAGCTGATGCCCAGGGCAGGTATCCACGGGTAGGACTCCACGAACTGGAAGGGCTCGACGGAAGCACCGTCGAACTGCAAGGCCATAGCGATCGTGCCGCCGAGCACGAATAACGAGACCGCCAGCGCAACCTGCTTGGCCAAGCCGGGCTTGGATGCAGGCAGTAGGGCGACCACGATGCTGCCCAGTAACGGCAGCACCCCGAGGGCGGTCAACCACGGAAACGCACTCACGAGAGCCTCACCAGGATCAGGGCGAGGACGATGATGAACACGCCCCCGACCATGGACAACGCATAGGAACGCACGAAGCCGGTTTGGCTGCGGCGGAGCTTCACGGCAGAGTCGCCGAAGAAGCGGGTCACGCCACCGACGAAGCCGTCCACCGCCTTGGTGTCGAAGGCGGTCAGTGCCTCAGCAGTGCGATACGTGGGTTCGACCACCAGGACGTCGTTGACCGCATCGCCGTAGAGATCGGCGCGAGCTGCGCGGGTGAGCACATTGCCACGCGGCGGCTCGATCGGGACCTCGCGACGGGCGTACATGACCCAACCGATGATGGCTCCGATGATCACCGCCACCAGGGTGACGACTATGTAGACCCACGTCGGAAGTGGCGTGGGCATCGATTCGTAGCCGGTTACCGGTTCGAGCCAGGTCTCGATGTTGCCCCAAAAGAGCAGCGCCATACCCAGGAAGGTGGAGCCGATCGCCAGGATGATCAGCGGGATCGTCATCACCGCCGGCGACTCGTGCGGGTGGGCGTCGTCCTCCCAGCGCGCCTTGCCGAAGAAAGTCATGGCGACCATGCGGGTCATATAGAAGCCGGTGATGCCGGCCGCAAGGATGGTGGCCGCTCCGATGATCGCGTTGCGCTCGAAGGCTGCGTGGATGATCTCGTCCTTAGACCAGAAGCCGGCGAATGGCGGGATGCCGATGATCGCAAGGTAACCGGCCATGAACGTGATGAAGGTGACCACCATGACGCCCTTGAGTGCGCCGTAACGTCGCATGTTCACGTTGTCGTTCATGCCATGCATCACCGAGCCGGCGCCCAAGAACAGGCCCGCTTTGAATACACCGTGGGTGAGCAGATGGAAGATCGCGAAGATGTAGCCGATCGGACCCAGGCCAGCGGCGAAGACCATGTAGCCGATCTGACTCATGGTGGACCCAGCGAGGGACTTCTTGATGTCGTCCTTGGCCGATCCGATGATCGCACCCATGTAGATGGTGATGAGGCCGACAACCACGACTGCGGTCGCCGCCCAGATCGCCTCGTTGTAGATCGCGTTGCTGCGCACGATCAGGTACACACCCGCCGTGACCATGGTGGCCGCGTGGATGAGAGCCGATACCGGAGTGGGACCCTCCATCGCGTCGAGCAGCCACGCCTGCAACGGGAATTGAGCGGACTTGCCGGCCGCGGCCAGGAGCAGCAGCAGACCGATCGCGGTGAGTGTGCCCTCGCTCGCTTCACTCGCCTGCCCGAACACATCCTGGAAGGTGATGGATCCGAAAGTGACGAAGATCAGCATGATCGCAAGAGACAGGCCCACGTCACCTACCCGGTTGATGACGAACGCCTTCTTCGCGGCCGCGGCGGCGCTCGGCTTGCGCTGCCAGAATCCGATGAGCAGGTAACTCGCCAAGCCCACGCCTTCCCATCCCACGTAGAGCAGTAGGTAGTTGTTGGCGAGCACCAGGATCAACATCGCAGCAACGAACAGGTTCAGGTAACCGAAGAACTTGCGCCGATCGGGATCATGCGCCATGTAGCCGAGCGAGTAGATATGGATCAGCGCACCGACGATGGTGATTAGCAGGACGAAGACCATGGACAGTTGGTCGAGCTGTAACGCGAATGAGGCCTGGAAGGAGCCCACGAACACCCAGTCGTAGACCGTCTGCACCACAGTCCGCTGTTCAGCCGGCTGATCCATCAACGCGAGCAGCATGAGGACACCGATTACCGCGGACGCGACGACGGTCAGGACACCCAGGTACGGGCCCCACGAATTGGTGCGACGACCACCGAAGAGCAGGATGACCGCACCGGCTGCGGGCAGCGCGATGAGCACCCACAGCAGGGCGAATACCCCCTCAGCGGGGATGATCTCGGTCACGTATGAGTCCTCTTCGTCAATACTTCAACAAGTTCGGTTCGTCGATCGAAGCCGATCGCCGGGTTCGGAAGATGGTCACGATGATCGCCAGA
The DNA here is from genome assembly GCA_049435845.1 of Candidatus Nanopelagicales bacterium. Taxonomy (GTDB): domain Bacteria; phylum Actinomycetota; class Actinomycetes; order S36-B12; family S36-B12; genus S36-B12. Next base: position 10,395 of record JBMTHB010000013.1, read on the forward strand.
CCCACCACGACCTCAGCTGCAGCGACGATCATGACGAAAAACGCGACAACCTGACCATCAAGGTTTCCGTTCATCCGGGCGAAGGCGACGAATGCCAGGTTGGCGGCGTTGAGCATCAGCTCCACCGACATGAAGACGATGATCGCGTTGCGACGAACGAGTACGCCGATGGCGCCGATGCTGAACAGCAGCGCGGAAAGTAGGACATAGTTCGCGGGGTTCATCGATCATCGCCCCCTTCGACGACCGACTCCCCTGCGGTGATCTGACGGATCTCGTCCAGGTCGCCCTGGTCTACCTCACGGACGTCGGCCCGAGCGCGCAGCGGTTCGGGGATGCTCAGATCGCTGGTGCTCCCGTCGGGCAGCAGCGCTGGGGTGTCCACCGCGTTGCTACGGGCGTACACGCCCGGGGGCGGCAGTTGACCTGGGTGCTGTCCCGATGCAAAGCGCTCCTGCGACAGTTCACGTTGGGTCTTCTTGGGCAGCCAGCGCTCACGGTGCGTCAGGATCATCGCGCCCATCGCGGCCGTGATGAGCAGTGCAGCCGTGACCTGGAAGGCGATCACGAAATCGCTGAATATCAGGTAGGCCAGTCCCTCGACGTTGCCGCCGTTCGCGGAGTTCGCGACTTCCAGGCCGGCCGAGGAAGTCTCCATCAGACCATTGCCGAGTCCGGCGATCAGCAGGATCGAGAACCCGATACCGAGCAGCAACGCTGCTACGCGCTGTCCCTTGATCGTCTCGATCAGTGAGTCGGACGCATCGACGCCGACCACCATGAGCACGAACAGGAACAGCATCATCACTGCCCCCGTGTAGACGATGATCTGCACCATTCCCAGGAACGGTGCGGAATTGGCGACATACAAGATCGCCAGATTGATCATGGTCAGCGCGATGAACAGCGCGCTGTGCACGGCCTTACGGGAGATCACCATGCCTAGGGCGCCGATGACCGCGAGGGTCCCACTGACCCAGAAGACGATCGCTTCGCCGATTCCTACCTCGCCGCCTGTCATGAGGCGCGCTCGACGTCCTCGCCCGAGGAGGCGTTCCGCTGCTTTTCCGGCCTGGGATCTGACACTGCTCCGGTGATCTTGTTCGAGTAGTAGTCCTGCTCAGTAGTACCCGGCACCATCGGGTGGGGCGGCGCAACCATACCGGGCAGAAGGGGTGCGAGAAGCTGATCCTTTTCGTAGATCAGATCGGCCCGGCTGCTGTCGGCCAGTTCGTAGTCATTCGTCATGGTCAGCGCTCGGGTCGGACAGGCTTCGATGCACAGGCCGCAGAAGATGCAGCGCAGGTAGTTGATCTGGTACACCCGCCCGTAGCGCTCCCCGGGTGAGTAGCGCTCTTCGTCGGTGTTGTCCGCGCCTTCCACGTAGATGGCGTCGGCGGGACAGGCCCAGGCACACAGTTCGCAGCCCACACACTTCTCCAGACCGTCCGCCCAACGGTTGAGTTGATGGCGGCCATGGAACCTGGGCTTGGTGGGCTTCTTCTCCTCGGGGTACTGCTCGGTGACCACCTTCTTGAACATGGTCGTGAAGGTCACGCCGAAGCCGCGCACGGCCTGGGGCAACTCAGGCATCGGAGTCCTCCTTCGCAGCTACCTCGGCGGCGGTCACCTCGGCGGCGGTGGCCACGGCGCGACGGGGGGTGTATTCGAAACGCTGCCCGGGCAAGGGCGGTACCGGATGACCGGTGGCTACACCGGTGAGCACCTCGTTTGCGCGCCGCGCGCTCTCCTCGTCGTCGTCAATGCGCTGTTGTGTCCGGCGGTCGCTGCGGATCTGCAATAGCCACGAGGCGCCGAGGAGCACCGCGATGATCACTGCGCCGCTGACCAGCAGCTCGGTATTGGTGAGTCCGACGTCGCTGCGGAACAAGCGCGCGATGGAGACGACGACGACCCACACCAGCGCAGCTGGAATCAGCACCTTCCAACCGAACTTCATGAACTGGTCGTATCGCAGACGTGGCAAGGTGCCGCGCAGCCAGATGAACAGGAAGATGAACAACTGCACCTTGATGATCCACCACAGCACCGGCCACCAGCCGGTGTTGGCACCTTCCCACAAGGACAGCGGCCACGGTGCGAGGTAGCCGCCGAGGAACAACGTGGTGGCCAATGCCGAGACTGTCACCATGTTTATGTACTCGGCGAGGAAGAACATTGCGAACTTCAATGACGAGTATTCCGTGTGGAATCCGCCGACGAGCTCGCCTTCGGCCTCGGGCAGGTCGAACGGGGCACGGTTGGTCTCCCCCACCATGGACGTCACGTAGATGAGGAAGCTCGGCAGCAGGATGACCGCGAACCAGACCGGTTGCTGGGCGAGCACTATCTGCGACGTGGACATCGATCCGGCGTAGATGAAGACTGCGACGAAGGAAAGACCCATGGCGATCTCGTAGGAGATCACCTGCGCGGTGGACCGGAGCCCACCCAGGAGCGGATAGGTGGAGCCGGACGACCAGCCCGCCAGCACCAATCCATAGACACCTATCGATGCGATGGCTAGCACGTACAGGACCGAGACCGGGAAATCGGTGAGTTGCAGCGGAGTTTCGACTCCGAAGATCGACACCGTGGGGCCGAACGGGATCACCGCGAAGGCGATGAACGCCGCCGTAGCGGAGATGACCGGGGCGATCCAGTACACACCCACATGTGCGGCCTTGGGGATGATCTCCTCTTTGAAGGCCAACTTGAAGCCGTCCATCAGGGACTGCAGCAGTCCCTGCGGGCCGACGCGATTGGGACCGATGCGATTCTGCATGCGGGAAACCACACGACGCTCCCACCAGATGGTGAACAGCGTGAGCAACACGAGAAGTGCGAATACCGCTACGGACTTGC
>JBMTHB010000014.1:0-13200 GCA_049435845.1 Candidatus Nanopelagicales bacterium
CGCCGCCGCTAGGGCGACCGCCGTGGTGTCCGAACCGCCGCGACCGAGTGTGGTGATGTCCTTGGAATCCTGGGCCACGCCCTGGAAGCCGGCGACGATCGGGATCGCGCCCGCCTCGAGGGCTTGCGTGATGCGCCCGGGAGTCACGTCGATGATGCGAGCAGCACCGTGCGCGGAGTCGGTGATCAGGCCAGCCTGGGAGCCGGTGTAGCTGCGGGCCTCGGCGCCCAGATCGTGGATCGCCATAGCGAGCACCGCCATCGAGATGCGCTCCCCTGCGGTCAGCAGCATGTCCAACTCGCGGCCAGGCGGCAGCGGCGAGACCTGCTTGGCGAGATCGAGAAGGTCGTCGGTGGTGTCGCCCATTGCCGAAACGACCACCACGACGTCGTGCCCAGCCTTCTTGGTGTCCACGATGCGACGCGCCACCCGCTTCACGCTGGCGGCGTCGGCGACGGAGGATCCCCCGTACTTCTGCACGATCGTGGACACAAGCGCACAGCCTACGGGCGTGCTGGATGACCCCACCTACGCGCTATGTGCTAGCGCTGGGGGGATTCGCGCAGGCCCCAGTAGAGCAAGCCGGCGTAGATGATGATGAAGCTCGAGCCGAACAGCAGGTACAGCCAGCGGAAGAGAGTCCAGCCTTCATCGGCGGGTAGGAAGATCGTCAGCAGCGTCATCAACCCTCCACCGACGATCATCACCGCGGCGGCGCCACGCACCCCGGCGCGATCGGTGCGTCGCACCAACCACATCTGGCCAGCGAGGGCGACCAGGCAGGCGCCGACCATGCGCAGCGCCCACTCACCCTCGACAGAGGGGCGAAGCCCCAGCATTTCACCGAACCAACCGGGTGCAACGAGCAGGGCGAGTGCCGAGACGATGAAGACGAGGGCTCCAGCGGCGAGCACCCCGCGGATGATTCGCACTTCGTCCATGGGTGGCACGGTAGTCACGACCGGGGGGCCGAGTGGCGCACCGACGCACCGTCGGGAAATATGGGCAGGTGATTACTCGGGCTCCGCAAGCACCTTCCGACGATTCCTCCTCCCGCACCTCCACCGCGCGCAAGGGCGTGTGGCTCGCGATAGGCGTCGCCATCATCTGGCTGCTGATCTCCAGTTGGGCCGGACCGCTCGCCGGTTCCTTGTCCCAGGTACAGGAGAACGACAACGCCGCGTTCCTTCCTGCGTCGGCGGAGTCCACTCAGGTGGCCGAAGAGCAGGCGAAGTTCGCCGAGAGCACCGCCATCCCACTGCTCGTGGTGATCTCCAAGCCGGGCGGTGGTCAGTTCACCGCGGTCGATCAAGCGTCCATCGGCGCCTTCGTGGAGCAGATCCCCGGGTTGCAGGTCCCCGATGGTGAGTTGATCGCCGACTACCTCGATCCGGTACCGCTGGTGCCGATCCCCTCCGCCGACGGCGATGCGGTGCTGATCAACGTCGCGGTGAACGGCGACCTCGGATCGGCGCAGTTGGACAACGGAGAGATCGCGTTCCTGGGAATCGTCGACGCGGTTCGCGCGGCAGCCGACGGATACCCCGATCTACAGGTCAACGTCACCGGACCCGGCGGATTCCTCGCCGATTTGATTAAGGTCTTCGGCGCCATCGACACGACGCTGCTGATCGCCACCGCCCTGGTGGTCGCGGTCATCTTGATCTTCGTCTACCGAAGTCCGTTCCTGTGGTTGATCCCCCTGCTCGCAGCCGGCATCGCGCTGTCGACCGCGAGCGCCCTGGTCTACGTACTCGCAGATAACGACATCCTGGTCCTCAACGGCCAAAGCCAGGGAATCCTCACGGTGCTCGTGTTCGGCGCCGGCACAGACTACTCACTACTGCTGGTCAGTAGATACCGCGAAGAGTTGCATCACCATCGTGTACACACCGATGCCATCAGGCGTGCGATCCGGGGAACGGTTGAACCGATCGTCGCCTCCGGCGCCACAACATCGATCGGCTTGATGTGTCTGCTGCTCAGCGAACTGAACTCCAACAAGTCCACCGGACCGGTATCGGCGATCGGCGTCGTTGCCGCGGTCATCGTGATGCTGACGTTCCTGCCCGCGCTGCTAGCGATACCGAGCATCGTGCTGCCGATCCTGGCGTTCCTAGTGCCGACCATCATCGGTCTGGCGATCGGCTTCGTGGTTGATGTCCCGCTTCTTCCGTTCGTGGCTACTGGCGGAACGCTCGCCTTGCTGACAGTGGTGGCATGGATCGTGTTCGGCATCGCACGGATCAAGGGCAAAGGTCCATTCACCCGGGATCGCTTCCCGTCGGGAAGTTGGGCTTTTTGGCCACGTGTTCCGCGCTTCGGTGAGGAGGACCTGAAACTCAGCGGCGTGTGGGCGAAGATCGCCCGCGGCGTGGGTCGACGGCCGAAGTTCACCTGGATCGCCACGGCCATCGCACTACTCGTTCTGGCCGGCTTCAGTACCACGCTCAAGGCCGACGGAGTCGCGACCTCGGAGTCCTTCGTGAACGCCTCGGAAGTCGACTCGGTCATCGGTCAGGAGATCTTGATCGAGAATTTCGATGCCGGGCTCGGTAGCGAAACCTTCGTCACCACCAACGAATCCTCGGTCACCGACGTGATGGGAGTGGTCGAGGCGACTCCCGGCGTGGCATCGGTGCGTTGGTTCAACGACGTTCCACCCGGAGTCGAGGGCGCTCAAATAGCCGAGCCGACGGTGGTGGACGGTCGCGTGCTGTTGCTGGTCACGTTGTCCGATCCGCCGGATTCCGAGGCGGCCGAGGCGGTCATCGGTGACCTGCGCGCCGAACTGGTGGACCTTGCCGGCGCAAATGCCCTCGTCGGCGGCCCGACCGCAGTCAGTTACGACATCAACGCGGCCAACCTGCGAGACCGCAACGTGATCATCCCGCTCGTGTTGTTCGTGATATCGATCATCCTGATCATCTTGCTTCGCTCGCTCGTGGCGCCTTTGATCCTGATCGGCACGGTCATCTTGTCCTTCTTCGCCACGCTCGGCGCCTGCGCGATCGCGTTCAACTACATCTTCGACTTCCCGGGAGCGGATGCTTCGTTCCCACTGTTCGCGTTCGTGTTCCTCGTCGCTTTGGGCGTGGATTACAACATCTTCCTGATGACACGTGTGCGCGAAGAGTCCAAGACGATCGGAACGAGACCCGGCATCCTGCGTGGATTGACCGTCACGGGCGGCGTCATCACCAGCGCGGGCATCGTGTTGGCCGCAACGTTCCTAGTCCTGGGCGTGCTGCCTCTCGTGGCGCTACGGCAGGTGGGCTTCGCCGTTGCACTCGGTGTGCTGATCGACGCATTCATCGTGCGCACCACATTGGTACCCGCGTTGGCGTACACGATCGGCAGAAAAGTGTGGTGGCCGAGTGCGTTGTCACGCGCCGAACAGCCCGCGGAAGACGAGCGGGTCGAAGTACGGGCCTAGCCGCTCACTTGATCGGCGTAGGTCTCCTCCGAGATCGCGAAGATCTCCGCGATGCGTGCACCGAAGCCTTGCGCATCGGGAAGTGGAATCGCGTCGATGAAGAACGGTGCCGCACCGATGAACGACTCATTGACCAGCGGCTGGGGTGCGATGAACTCGGCGGACGACGTGCTCGCCCGATCCATGTATTCCACCCACGCTCGGTTGTGCACGAGGTAAGCATCCCGGGCTCGCTCGATATCGGCATGCCAGATTGCGATCGGCAGCGCTGCGATCTCCAGGCCGGCGGCCGCGATATCGACTTCCGCCATCGCAGCGAGCTGCTTGAGCTCCCGATCCAGCTCATCGCCATCGCCACCGGCACTGTGCTCCTCGAAGGCCGCGTCGGCTGCTTCCTGCAGTTCCCCCATCACAGCCTCCGACGCTTCCACCCGGTCCAGCAGAGCGGACATCTCGGCGTTGCGCCAGGCCCAATCGGCTACGAGGACCCCACCGACCAGCAGGGTAAGCACGAAGACCCCGGCGCCGAAGATCCACGGGATCCACCGCCTGCTCGGTCGGCTCGCCGGCACGGCAGTGCCCACGTCGACGGCATCCATGACCACCATTGTGGGCGATCGCCTCACCTACGCACCTGCACGGACGTTACGGTTGGCGCTCGTGAGCGTGGAGACCGCCGTCGTCGACTGGCGCACCCGTTACGACGGGTACGTCGCTGACCTTCGCCGCCAACTCGCGTCGCTGCCCGGGGACAAGCCGCTTCGGCTGGCCAAGAAGACCTCGAACCTGTTCCGGCCGCGGGCCGATTCCCCGGTGGATCGACTCGATGTCTCGGCATTCGACGGAGTCCTTCACGTCGATCCGGTGACGCAGACCGCCGAAGTCCTCGGCATGACCACATACGAGCATCTGGTGCAAGCGACCTTGCCGTATGGCCTCATGCCGCTGTGCGTGCCGCAACTGAAGACGATCACCCTGGGTGGAGCGGTGACCGGATTGGGGATCGAGAGCGCAAGTTTCCGTAGCGGACTCCCCCACGAATCAGTGATCGAGATGGACATCCTCACCGGCGACGGCGAGGTGCTCACGGTCTCCCCAGCAGCGGATGATCCACACCGCGATCTGTTCTTCGGCTTCGCAAACTCATACGGCTCGCTGGGCTACGCGCTGCGCTTGAGAATCGAACTCGAGCAGACCAAGCCGTTCGTACACCTTCGCCATATTCGCTTCGACACAGCCGAGGAGATGACCCGGGTACTCACCGAAATTTCCGCGAATCGCGAGTACGACGGCCGCAGAGTGGACTTCCTGGACGGAACCGTCTTCTCCGCTCGCGAGCAGTACCTCACCTTGGGCGAAATGGTCGGTCGGCTCCCGGATGGCCTGAGCTTGAGTGATTACACGGGTATGGACATCTACTACCGGTCGATCCAAAGCAAGCGAGAAGACGTACTGACGATCCATGACTATCTGTGGCGGTGGGACACCGACTGGTTCTGGTGCTCGCGCGCATTCGGAACCCAGAAGCCTGCGATTCGCAAGTGGTGGCCGAAGTCGAAACTGCGTAGCGACTTCTACTGGAAGATCATCGCGCTGGATCGCAAGTTTCGAATCGCAGCGCGGACCGATGCGCTGCGCAAGCGCCCCGCGCGCGAGCAGGTGGTGCAGGACATTGAGGTCCCAGCGGATCGACTGCCGGAGTTCTTGGACTTCTTCCATCGCGAGGTGGGCATCGAGCCGATCTGGGTGTGCCCGCTCCGCCAACGCGACCCGGATGCGCGCTGGCCGCTGTATGAGTTCGATCCGCAGGTGCTGTACGTGAATGTCGGGTTCTGGTCGACGGTTCCCCTTCCGGGCGGAGTAGATCCCGACGAGGGCATGGTCAACCGCCGGATCGAGGAAGTCGTGTCCGAACTCGACGGCCGCAAGTCCCTGTACTCGACCGCCTTCTACGATCGCGACGCTTTCTGGAGCATCTACGGGGGCAACGAGTACGAGAAATTGAAGAAGGAATACGACGCAGGCGGGCGCCTGCTCGGACTGTACGAGAAAGTGGTGGAAAGGCGATGAAGCTCGCTGACGCATTCTCCAAGATCATCACCCCCGATCGGCGGGTCAGTTTCCGTGCCTACGACGGTTCCACTGCCGGACCGCAAGACAACGACGTCATCTTGGAGATCCGCAGTCCGCGAGCAGTCCAGTTCCTCGCCGGATCCCCCTCACAGTTGGGTCTGGCCCGTGCGTACGTGAGCGGTGACCTGGAGATCATCGGCGACGCCTACACCGCGCTGAGCCGCCTATATCCACTCGACATCTCGCATCTGACCTGGCGCGACAAGCTCGAACTCGCGAAGGCTTTCGGTCCGCACGCCCTGAAGCGGCCGACACCTCCGCCGCAGGAACGCAAACTGCGCGGTCGTCGTCACTCAAAGAGCCGCGATGCCGACGCGATCCACCATCACTACGACGTCAGCAATCGCTTCTACCGCTGGGTGCTCGGCCCGTCGATGGCCTACACCTGCGCGGTCTTCCCCACCGAGGATGCCTCGCTCGAGGTCGCACAGGAGGAGAAGTTCGATCTGGTGTGCCGCAAGCTGGGACTTCGCCCGGGTATGCGGCTGCTCGATGTGGGCTGCGGTTGGGGCGGCATGGTGCTGCACGCGGTGAAGAACTACGGCGTCAGCGCGATCGGCGTCACTCTCTCCGCCCAGCAGGCGCAGTGGGGCCAGCAGGCAATCGCCGACGCAGGCCTGGAGGGGCAAGCGCAGATCCGCTTCAGCGACTACCGCGATGTGCAGGAACGGGACTTCGATGCCGTCTCATCTATCGGGTTGACCGAGCACATCGGTCGGGCGAATTACCCGTCGTACTTCTCCTTCCTTTACGGAAAGCTTCGCGAGGAAGGGCGAATGCTCAACCACACCATCACGCGGCCGAACGACACCGAGCCCACGCACTACCGGACGAGCTTCATCAACCGCTACGTGTTCCCCGATGGTGAACTGTCCGGACCCGGGCACATCATGAGTGCGATGAACACCGCCGGGTTCGAGATCCGACACGAAGAGAACCTGCGGGAGCACTACGCGCTGACGTTGAAGAACTGGTGCGAGAACCTCGAGGACCATTGGGATGAGGCCGTGGAAGAGGCAGGTCTGGGGACCGCGCGCGTATGGCGCCTGTACATGGCCGCATCGCGTCTCGGTTTCGAACTCGACACCATCCAGTTGCATCAGACACTCGGTGTGAAACTCGGCCCGGGCGGCTCATCGGGCATGCCCCTGCGCCCGGACTTCACCCGATCGGCGAGCCTCGCCGGCGTCTAGGTTTGCAGCGGCGACGGCGCGGAGACGTTCAGGCCACCGTCGGCCACGAGCGTCGTGCCGGTGATGTAGTCGCCCGCCGGGGAAGCTGCGAAGGCGACCAGCTCGGCCACCTCATCGGGCCTTTGCAATCGACCTGCCGGGACTACGGTGGCGACCTGCGCCGGATCGATGCCGTAGCGCTCCATCGCCTCGGTATGCACGATGCCCGGGGCGATGGCCACTGCGCGCACTCCCCGCGATGCCCATTCCGCGGCCCAGGTGCGCACCAAGGATTCGACCGCGGCCCGGGACGCACTCGAATGAGTCATGCCCGGCATCCCCCGACTCGGGGTCATCGTTATGCACACGACCTTGCCGTAGCCCTGCGGCAACATGGAAAGGGCGGCCGCCTGGGTGGTCAGGTACCAGGTGGCGTCGAGGTTCAGCCGCATCACGGCGCGAAAGCCTTTGGGCGTGATCTGCTCCGCTGCGGAGATGAATTGGCCACCGGCGTTGTTCACCAGGATGTCGAGCGGTCCCGCATCGAGGATGCGCGCCAGCGCCTCATCGATCTGATCTGCTTCCCGGACGTCCGCCACGATCGTCTCCACGGATCCCGGGTGTGCCAGTTGCCGCGTTCCCTCCAGGGTTTCCAGCGTGCGGCCCAGTACGAACACCTTCGCGCCCCGCTCGGCGAGAGTGAGTGCGCACGCCCGACCGATGCCGGTGCCGCCACCGGTCACGAGCGCGGTTCTCCCGTTCAGCGCCCAGGCTCGCGGTGCGCCATCGATCGGATCAGGCACGAGCTTCGATCAGGATGTGGCGGGCTTCCTCGGACGTGAGTTCGGCGTACTCGCCACCGCTGCCGATCATCACTCCTTCGCCAGTGCGGTAGGCCTTGACGTCGGCACCGGGAGTCGCACCCACTCGCCGTAGTTGCGCCATCACCTGCTCGTCGGTCTGGATAGTCTCGGCGAGTCGGCTGACACGCACCCGGGTGGGTTCATTCGACAGCACCTTGGGCAGCGGCTCCAATCCCTCCAGACCCACTTCTATCTCACTGGCCTGCGGATCAAGTTCGTGGAGCCCGGGAATCGGATTGCCGTAGGGGCTGACCGTCGGATGATCCAACAGTTCGAGGATCTTGCGTTCCACGACGTCGCTCATCACGTGCTCCCACCGACACGCTTCAGCGTGCACGTCCTCCCATGGGAGCTTCAATACCTCGACCAGCATGCACTCAGCCAAGCGGTGCTTGCGCATGACGCGCACCGCCGCCTGCTCACCACGATGCGTGAGTTCCAGGTGCCGGTCAGCATCGACATATACCAATCCGTCGCGCTCCATTCGTGCGACCGTCTGGGAGACCGTGGGACCGCTTTGGCCGAGCCGTTCGGCGATGCGCGCACGCATGGGCGTAATTCCCTCTTCGCGGAGTTCGTAGATTGTGCGGAGGTACATCTCAGTCGTGTCGATGAGATCGCTCACGCCACTCCCCTATCCGTACTTCCGGAGACGAAAGGCTACCGAGACGCTCCGTCCGGCGCACCCGGTCCGCGATACCGCTCGGGTCGGGCGACCTGCACTTCCTGGGTCCAGGCAGTGATGGCGTAGTTGGGGAAGTAGTCGCTCGCCAGCCGGTTCCAGATCCGTTCCGCGACATCCTCCGAGACCAACGTCTCGACTCTGATGTTTCCACCCTCGAGATCGCTCACGCGCCGTCCTCGTGGACCTTCACCGTGTACCGATGCGATGGTCCATCCCAGGGCACCCGCGGATCGCAGGTCGTCGATCAGGCGCCCTTCCAGGACCGACTCGGCGACGATGGTTACGCAGACCACCGAGCCACGATGCTCATGCGAGTCATCGTCATGTGAGCTCATCGCGTCTTCCTTCCATCATCGGCCCAGCATCGTGGACAGTTCCTGCGCGATCAACCAGTACAGCGGAATGCCGATGACGAGATTGAACGGGAAGGTGATCCCCAAACTCGCGGTGAGCGTGATGCCGGGATTGGCCTGTGGGAGGGCGAGCCGTACCGCTGCCGGTGCAGCGATGTAGGACGCGCTCGCCGACAGCACGCCCAAAGCCATCGCACCGCCGGCACTCAGCCCGACCAGCGTTCCGCCCGCGATCCCGAGTACCCCTGCGACGACCGGAAACGCCACCGCGAAGACGACGAGGCCGATGCCGGCACGACGCACATCCCCGAGACGACGCCCGGCGAGCACACCCATCTCCAACAAGAACAGGCCCAAAATGCCGGTGAAGGGAGCGCCGAAGAACGGCTCGACCCTGGCGAACCCTTCGGGCCCGGTGATGAAGCCGATGACGAGACCACCGGCGAGCAAGAGGATCGATCGACCGGTCACGATCTCTCGAATCCATTCACGCACGGATCCCGATCGCTGTGCTCCCGATCGACGCGAGGCCGATCCCGCGAGCATCAGGCCGACCAAGATGCCGGGGATCTCCATGATGGCGAGCAACGTGGCGACGAATCCTTCGTATTGCACCTGCAGAGAGTCGAGAAACACGAGCGCCGCGGTGAAGGTGACGAGTGACGTCGATCCGTAGTGGGCCGCCATCGCGCCCCGGTCGACCGTGTCCAGTTTCGTGAGAAAACGAAGGGCGACGAAGGCCAGGACCGGGATGACCACACCGAGGGCGATCGTCATGACCGCCGGCCCTGCTACTGCACCGATATCCGAAACGCGAAGCGCAACGCCACCCTTCAGGCCGATCGCCAGGAGCAGATAGATGGATGTTGCTTGGTAGATCGCCTCGGGTAGACGTAGATCGGACTTGATGAGCGCACCGATCACACCGAGGGCGAAGGCGAGAACCGGGACGGACGCGATGCTGGTGGTCAGCAGTGCGGAGTCCACGGAACTCACCGTAGGGCACATCACTCCGGCTGCCACCGAAGCCGGAAACCCCTAGCGTGGGCACGTGCCTTCGATCATGTGGTTCCGGCGCGACCTGCGCCGTACCGACAACCCGGCCCTGTTTGCCGCCGTCGAATCGGCGCGCATGGACGGAGACGGGCAGGTGATCCCGCTCTTCGTCGTGGATCCGACCCTGTGGTCTTCCGCCGGTGCGGTGCGGCAGAGCTACCTGGTGGCCTCGCTGGACGCGCTGGGTGCGTCCGTGGATCGGAATCTGCTGATTCGACACGGGAACCCGAGCGAGGTTCTGCCGGAGGTCATCAAAGCGAGTGGTGCGCACAGCGTGCACATTGCAGCGGACTTCGGCCCGTACGGTTCGCGTCGGGACCGCATGGTGGAGGAAGCGATCGACATACCCCTGGTGCGAACCGGCTCGCCCTACGCCGTGGCACCGGGTCGCGTGACCAAGGGCGATGGCACCGCGTACCGCGTATTCACGCCCTTCTACCGGGCATGGCTCGCACACGGATGGCGAGCACCGGCGCAAGACATCCCCACCGACGTCGACTGGTGGATGCCGCTCGATTCCCAGGGGCGTCCTGACGTCGACGCTTCCGGCATAGATCTACCGGCACTTCCCGCCGCAGGCGAGCAGGCGGCGTGGGATCGTTGGGAGTACTTCAAGTCCGCGCTCCTACCCGACTACGACGAGAACAGGAACAGGCCGGATCTGGACGGCACGAGTGTGTTGAGCCATCACCTGAAATACGGAGAGATCCATCCGCGCTCGATCTTGGCCGATCTGAGCGACCGGAACGACGGCTTTCGGCGGGAGATCTGCTGGCGGGATTTCTACGCGGATGTGATGTTCCAACAACCCGACTCGGTCCGCTCGTCCCTGGACACTCGATTCGATTCGACGATGCGGTGGAGCGGCGACGATGAGATGTTCCGGGCATGGGCGCTGGGGCGCACGGGATTTCCTTTCGTTGACGCCGGTATGCGTCAACTTCGCGCCGAAGGGTGGATGCATAACCGGGTGCGCATGGTTGTGGCGAGTTTCCTCGTCAAGGATCTGCACCAGCGTTGGCAGCGGGGCGCGCACGAATTCATGTTCTGGCTGCGCGATGGGGATATCGCCAGCAACACGCACGGTTGGCAGTGGACCGCCGGTTGCGGTACCGACGCGGCACCGTTCTATCGGATCTTCAATCCCATCTCCCAGGGGTTGAAGTTCGATCCCGATGGCGACTACGTCCGTAAATACATTCCCGAACTACGCCACCTTCCCGGCAAGACCGCCCACGAGCCATGGGCCGCTCTCGGTGGCTACGACCATGGCTATCCCGAGCCCATCGTCGACCACAAACTCGAACGCGAGGCAGCCCTGGCCGACTACGCGGCGATCAAACGGAGTTGAAGGCCTGTTCAACTGGCCACCGTAAGGTGCCGCCCATGGTGGCTGTGGCTGTGCTGTCCATGAAGGGCGGCGTCGGGAAGACCACCGTCGCCCTCGGCCTGGCCAGCGCCGCGTGGAATCGGCACTGGCGCACGCTCGTGGTGGACCTCGACCCCCAGGCGAACGCCTCGATGGGCGTCGGTCTGCTGGACCCCGCGCTGACGGTGGGCGATGCGCTGGCCGACGGTCGACCGGGGGTCGCCGCAGAGGCGATCGTTCCCACCACGTGGGGGCGCGGGGTCGACGTACTGCCATCCGAAGCGGCGCTGGAGCACCGCGTCGCCGAGGCGGCGCCCGGGTCCGAACAACGCTTGCGACGCATCCTGGGTGGAGTCGGCCACAGGTACGACCTGGTGGTCATCGATTGTCCGCCTTCCCTGGGCGAGATGAGCAGGAACGCACTCCACTGTGCCTCGCGCGCTCTGGTCGTCACCGAGCCCGGCTACTTCGCACTCCGTGGAGCCCAGCAGGCGGTGGATGCCATCGACCTGGTGCGCGCAGATTCGAATCAAGCACTGCAGTCACCCATGATCGTCCTCAACCGCGTTCGCACCACCGTGGCCGAGCATCGAAACCGCATCGCGGAGCTGCGAACTGAGTTCGATCGGCAGGTCAGTGATATCGAGATCCCCGAGCGGAACGCCATCACCCAAGCCGAAGGGGCGGGCATGCCGATCCACGCGTGGGATTCACCGGCCGGGCGCGAACTCGCCGCTCTTTTCGACGCCCTACTCGATCAGATGGTGCCTGGAGGTTTGCGATGACTACCCCCTTCGACCCGACTCCCCGACCCGCGCTGCGCAAAGCCGCCGACGCGGATATCCACCCGACCACGCATAGCCCGCTCTCTTCGGCAACAGCGGGGGATGCAGTACTCGGTGGCAAGGACGTGGAATTGACCGTGCGGATTCCGAAGAAGTTGCGCAAGCAACTGAAGAAGGCGGCCAGCAAGGGCGGCCTCACCGTGGACCAGATCGTCACTATCGCCGTAGCCGCGGAGGTGCAGCGCCGTATCGACTGAGGAGAAACGACTAAGGCGAGAGTCGTTCGACGGCCCACGCAGTGGGATCGTCCATCGATCCGCTGCCGCGGTAGCGGAGTCGATCGTGGAGGCGAGCTGGTCGTCCTTGCCAGAACTCGATGGACGTTGGACGGATGAGCCAACCGCCCCAGAAGTCCGGCAACGGCACCTCGCTGCCCGGCGGATACTTCTCGCGTAGTTCACGCCAGGACGAATCCAAGGATTCTCGTGACCCGATGACCGTCGACTGCGCACTAACCCACGCCCCGAGTTGTGACTCGTGCGGCCTGCTGCGGAAGTAGGCGAGAACCTCATCGCGCCCGAGCTCCTCGACGTCGCCAATGACCACCACCTGACGGTGCATGGCGAACCACGGGAAGGCTGCAGAAGCGTGGGGGTTCGCGCGCAACTCCCGAGACTTGCGCGAGCCGAGGTTCGTGAAGAAGGACAAACCTCGCCCGTCCGCACCCTTGAGCAGGACCGTGCGCGAACTCGGTCGAGACTGCTCATCGGCCGTCGCCAGCACCATGGCGTTGGGTTCGGCCACCGAATCGTGCGCGACCGCCTGATCGAACCACGCCCGGAACTGGGTGAGCGGATCGGCCGCGAGGTCTTCTTCGGACAAGGTCCCCTCGTCGTAGGAGACGCGCAGGTCGGCCACCCCATCCAGGCCGGTCGGCTCGAAGTTCGCCGCCATGTCCGAAGGAACCATGCCCCGATTCCACCACGAACCAGCGGGTGTTGAATGGACCCCTCTATCAGGGAGGCGTGATGCGGGAGTTCGTACCCGGACTTGAGGGCGTCGTCGCCTTCGAGACCCAGATCGCCGAACCCGACAAGGACGGCGGCGCACTCCGCTACCGCGGTGTCGACATCGAGGACCTGGTGGGCAAGGTCTCCTTCGGCAACGTGTGGGGTCTACTCGTGGACGGCGAGTTCAACCCGGGCATCCCGCCGGCCGAACCCTTCCCGATCCCGATCCACTCCGGGGACATCCGGGTGGACGTCCAATCGGCAATCGCGATGCTCGCTCCGGCCTGGGGGTTGCAACCGATCTTGGATATCGACGACGAGACCGCCCGCGAGAATCT
>JBMTHB010000015.1:0-13153 GCA_049435845.1 Candidatus Nanopelagicales bacterium
AACTGGATATCTCGTACGTAGCGGCTTTCGGATCGGTCACCGGGAAGTACACGACGGTGTCGATGGACACCACCAGGTTATCTTCGGTGATCACCGGCTGCGGCGGGAAGGACGCGACCTGCTCGCGCATGTCCACGCGCTCGCGGATTCGGTCCACGAACGGCACCAGGATGCTCAAGCCAGGATTCAGGGTTCGTTGGTACCGACCGAAGCGCTCGACGATCGCAGTGCTCGCCTGATTCACGATCACGATCGTGCGCCAGATGAGCAGCCCGACCACGATCAGAGCGAATATCGCGCCAGAGATGAATGCGACCATGAGTGACTCCTTGTTTTCGCTAGTCGATCGGATGCACCAGGGCGGTTGCCCCATCGATGCGGGTGACAACGAGGCGCGTGCCGGTGGGCACCGCCTCCTCGGTGATGTCCGGGTCCAAACGCGCGGACCATTCCTCGCCGCGCAACTTCATGCGTCCGTCGAGCACGGAGATCTCGGTGAGAGCCAAGCCCTCGGTACCGGGTAGGGCATCGACACCGGTCCGGGCACCGATCGGCACCCGGCGCAGATGCCGCAAGGCCACTGGTCGCACCAGCAAGATCCCGGCCATGGCCACCGCCGCGGCCACAACCACCGCCAACCACAGGGGCCCACCGACCAGCGCGACGCCTGCACCGGCCAACGCGCCCACGCCGATCAGGGCGAAGGTGAGGTCGAGGGTGAACACCTCGATCCCCAGGGCGACCGCCGCGGCGATCGCCCACACCAGCGCTGCGGACATGTGGACCTCCCGTTTTCCAGGCTAACCGCGAACCCTGAGGAGCACCCGTCGGGTCGGAGACCACCCAAAGTGCGCATTCTCCATGAAAATCCCTCGATATTTCCGCAAATACGGAGTAACGTGGTTATTTGTGACGCACTTACGTATCAGTGAGGCTGCCGAGCTTCTCGGCGTCAGTGACGACACCGTCCGGCGTTGGATCGACAGCGGACGCCTGACGGCTAGCGATGAACCCGGTCCCACCACCGTGCCGGGCCGCGAGGTGGCCGAATTGATGCGCGAGGCCGCACGCGAACTGCCGCATCTGTCCGTCTCGGCCCGCAACCGCTTTCCCGGGATCGTCACCCGCGTGGAGAAGGACGGCGTGATGGCGCTGGTGGAGATCCAGGCTGGACCACATCGAGTCATCTCGTTGATGAGCAAGGAAGCAGCCGAGGACCTCGGGCTCGAACCCGGCGTGCGGGCGGCCGCATCGATAAAGGCGACGAACGTGGTCGTGGATGTGTCGTGAACCGTGTCCTATTCGCGGCGCTGGTCCTTCCCATGACTCTGAGCGCTTGCGCGCCGATTGATGGCGACGACACAACGACGATCACCGTCTCCGCAGCCGCATCACTCACCGATGCCTTCACCGACATTGGTGAGGCGTTCGAAATGCAGAACGCCGACATCAACGTCCGCTTCAACTTCGCCGGTAGCTCCACGCTTGCTGAGCAAATCAACGCAGGTGCACCGGTGGACATCTTCGCCGCGGCTTCCCCCGCATCGATGCAGACCACGATCGTCGCAGGAACCGTTCGCATCCCACTGGTCTTCGCGACGAATGAACTCGCCATCGCGGTGCCACCGGGCAACCCTGCAGGCATCAACGACTTGATCGATCTGCAGGCCCCTGACGTCACGCTGATCATCTGCAACGAAGTCGTTCCATGCGGCGCAGCTGCCGTCGCACTGTTCGAGCTGAACGATCTGTCGGTCAGGCCATCGAGCCTGGAACCGGATGTGCGGGCCGTGCTCACCAAGGTAATCGCTGAAGAAGCGGACGCCGGCATCGTCTATCGGACGGATGTGGCTGCGGCGGGTGGTCAGGTCGAAGGAATCGCGATTCCCGACGACATCAATGTGGTCAATGAGTATGCGATCGCGCTCACCGCGGATGCTCAGGAAGGTTCACAGGCTTTCGTCGACTTCGTCTTGTCGGACCAAGGCCAACAGATTCTGCGCACGTGGGGATTCACCCCGCCATGAACAAGACCGCCTCCCCCGCGCCGCGCATCCTGATCGCCTTGGCCTTGCTAGCGCTGGCGTTCTTGGTCCTTCCCCTGATCGGATTGCTCATCGAGACCCCATGGGCGCGATTGCCGGAACTTCTCACATCCCCGGCGGCCCTCGAAGCGCTACGACTCTCGCTCGTCACCTCGCTCTTCGCCGCGTTCTTCGCCACGATCCTCGGTGTTCCGCTGGCGTGGGTGCTAGCGCGCAAGAATTTCCCGGGGATGCGCATCGTCCGCGGAGTGGTGCTGCTCCCGCTGGTGCTACCGCCCGTGGTGGGTGGCGT
The DNA here is from genome assembly GCA_049435845.1 of Candidatus Nanopelagicales bacterium. Lineage (GTDB taxonomy): Bacteria > Actinomycetota > Actinomycetes > S36-B12 > S36-B12 > S36-B12. The sequence goes on from JBMTHB010000015.1 coordinate 2,338, forward strand.
CACGCTGCTCACCGCTTTCGGCAGGCGAGGACTCATCGGCCAGTACCTGTATGACTGGTTCGGCATCCAACTCCCGTTCAGCACCGCCGGTGTGGTCATGGCCGCGACGTTCGTCGCGATGCCATTCCTGGTCATCACCGTGGAAGGCGCGCTACGCAGCATCGACACCCGATACGAGCAGGCTGCACGCACCCTCGGCGCCAAACCCCGAACGGTACTGCTGCGCATCACGCTTCCGCTGATCTCGGCATCACTCGTGGCCGGGATCGTCCTGGCCTGGGCCCGCGCCCTGGGTGAGTTCGGCGCGACCATCACATTCGCCGGCAACTTTCCCGGAGTCACGCAGACCTTGCCGCTCGCGGTCTACTCCGCCCTCGAAGTGAGCCGCGACGAAGCGATCGCTTTGAGCCTGGTGCTGCTTGCTGTCTCGCTCACCGTCTTGGTGTCCTTGCGTGGCCGTTTCCTCGGGGGTCGAGCGTGAGCCTTGACGCACAGATCGAGACGCGGATCGGCGACTTCCATCTCGATGCACGCCTCGCATGCCAGCCGGGTGAGACCGTCGCGCTGCTCGGACCCAACGGCGCAGGCAAGTCCACGATCCTCAAAGCCATCGCCGGCTTGCAGCCGATCGACGACGGACGCATCACGATCGACGGCGCCATCGTCGACGAACCCACCAGCAACACATTCCTTCCGCCCGAGCAACGACGCGTGGGCATGGTCTTCCAGGACTACCTGCTCTTCCCGCACATGACCGTTCGGCAGAACATCGAGTTCGGGCCGAAGAATGTGCGACTCCCTCCGTCGAGTGAATGGGTCGACGCCCTGGGTCTGACCGAACTCCTCGATCGCAGACCGGCTCAACTCTCCGGCGGCCAAGCGCAGCGGGTCGCACTAGCTCGCGCACTAGCCACCGATCCAAACGTCCTACTGCTCGACGAACCACTCGCAGCACTCGATGCCTCGACCAAGCAAACAGTGCGCGGTGATCTCCGGCACTTCCTGCAGAAGTTCGAGCGCGGCACCGTGATGGTCACGCACGATCCACTCGATGCCCTCGTGCTAGCCGACCGGATTGTGGTGATCGAGGATGGCCGGGTCACTCAAGCGGGACCCACAGCGCAGGTAGCCAGCGAACCGCGGACCGACTACCTTGCGACCGTCTTGGGCGTGACGCTGCTCCGCGGCACGGCAAGCGCAGGAGTCTTCGAGTGCGAGACGGGAGGAACACTGATAGCGAGCACCCCGATCACGGGAAAGGTCGTAGCGATCATCCGACCGCAAGCGATCTCACTGCACAGGAATAGGCCCGAGGGCAGTGCCCGGAACGTGTGGCACACCACGATCTCCGCTGTCGACGCGCAACACGACCAGGTGCGCGTCACCCTCGCGGGTCCGCCTCCATTGACTGCAGCGATAACCCCAGCAGCCGTCGCCGAACTCGACATCGCCCCGGGCCAACAGGTCTGGGCGAGCCTCAAGGCCACGGACATCGCCGTCCATCCGACCTAACGTGGAGGTCATTTCACGTCGAAAGCAATGTCACATTGGTGTCGAAAGCCGTACCCAACTGCGCGGCTCCCCTGTCAAAAGTGACGAGACTTGCATCCACGGATCTGGCAAGAAGGACTAAGTGGGTATCGGTCACCTGTCCACTTCCTAAGACGTGACTGCTGATTGCAGTGACGTGATCGGTGAACCTCACCTGGTCTGGCAGAAATCTATGTCCCTCCACTTCGCACATACGTCGAAGCACAAGCGCTGCTTCTCCTGGGGGACGAGCGTCAGGTGTTGCCCGACGACTACTGGACACCCGAATGAATCCAGATTCGGTGGTGGGACATGTGGCCCATCCGGAGCGGTGGTGAGTCCGGAACCATTCGTGCGCGGCAGCGTGATGCACATGGACCGGCCAAGCCAGGGCGACTAGAACGTTGACGTCGAGGAGATACGTCATTCGTCGAGAGCTTCTCGCACGGCCTCAGGTGTCATGGGCGGAGTATCCGGTGCCACGTCGAACATCGGAAAACCGTTATCCACAAGACGGGGTCGCAATCCACGCCGCGCCAATTCCGAGACCGCTGCCCCTAGAGAGATTCCAGCCTCTGCGCTCACCGCACGTGCTGCGGCGAGCACTTCCTCATCTAGATCGAGCGTGGTTCGCATCGCAACATCATAACATCATGGCATCAAATTCTGCACTTGGCGGACCGAGACGCAGTCTGCAAGGGTCGCCCCGTGGCGCAGCAGCTCGAAGACTTGGTTCACGAATCCTGGGTTCCCCACCTTGCCGATCAGCGCGAGAACCTGGCCCAGATCGGTGAGTTCCTTCGAGCCGAGAACGCGGCGAAGCGCCCGTGGGCCCCGGCTGGGAACAACATCCTGCGCGCGCTGACCCAGCCACTTGACGACGTCCGGGTCCTGATCGTCGGACAGGACCCCTACCCCACTCCCGGCCACGCCGTCGGGTTGTCTTTCTCGGTTGCTCCCGACGTCAAGCCGTTTCCGCGCAGCCTTGCCAACATCTACAAGGAACTCACCACCGACCTTGGTGTGCCTCCGCCCAGCAATGGTGATCTCACTGCGTGGACCGAGCAGGGCGTCCTGCTGCTCAATCGGGTTCTCACTGTGCAGCAGGGCCAGCCGGGAAGTCACCGCGGCAAAGGCTGGGAGGAGTTCACCGAAGCGGCTATCCGCGCTATCGCTTACCGACCCGATCAACCCGTGGTTGCGATTCTGTGGGGCAAGGACGCGCAGACGGCAGCGGAATTACTCGACGATGCACCGGTTATCACTAGCGCGCATCCCAGCCCGATGTCCGCCGATCGCGGGTTCTTCGGGTCCAGGCCATTCAGTCGGGCGAACGAGTTGCTCGAAGACCTGGGTGCTGAGCCGATCGACTGGTCGTTGCCGTAGGCCGACGACTACGCACCCCTAGGACACCGGCTGAGCGGGCTCCAGGTGATGCTTGCGCACGTACTTGTGGAGTTGGTAGTCCGCAACGAAACTCATAAACGGAACTGTGCCTGCCAACAGGACACCGACTGTCCTGATGACCGACAACTTGATCCGGAAGCACAGGTCCACACCAGCTATCAGGTACAACAAGTACAGCCACCCGTGCGCGGTCCACAGCCACCGATACAGATCCGGCTTGATCTCGGTGTTGGCGTAGTCGAGGAAGCCGTAACCGACGACGAGCCAGATCGTCAGTGCACCGAGGACGACGCCGGTGACATACGCCATGATCCGAAACCGCAGCAGGGCACCGGGGAGTCTCTCCATATTCCGAACCTAGTCCACGTGTCCTACGACGCCACTTCGGCACTGAACGGTGGTTCGGCTCCAGCGCGCTGGCAGGTGATGCCCGCTACTTTGATGCCGAATTCCGCCGCTTCGACGACCTTGTCGAGCTCCTGCAATTCCTCTCGTCCCCAGCCCTGTCGAACCCAGTGCGCTAGGAAGCCACCGCTGAAGGAATCACCCGCGCCCACAGTGTCGACGACGGGCACAGCTGGAACCGGGAGCACCTGCTTGCCGCCGGCGCAGATCACTTCGACTGCATTGGCGCCGTCGGTGAACAGCACGGTGGCGCCGGTGCGCATATGGATCTGCTCAGCCGCCGTTGCAGGGCGCTGGCCGGGATACAGGAACGCAAGGTCATCACCACTGACCTTCACAACATCTGCTCGCTCGAGCACCGCGGCCAAGGTTTCTTGAAAAACGATCGAATCGGTCATCACAGCCGGCCGACAGTTCGGGTCGACCATGACGATCTGCGATGCAGGGGCGGCCTCGACGACGGCCCGCGTTGCCATTGCCAGGGGTTCCAGGACGAGGGCGAGAGTCCCCACGTGCAACACGGTGCAATCGGACCGAACCGCGGCGATCGCATCCGCCGGCGAGACCAGTGTGGCTGACGTACCGTCGAAAACGAACCGGTACGAAGCTGCTCCATGATCGTCTAGTTCGGCAATCGCCAATGTGGTCGGCGCACTCATCGGTTCTTTGAGTGCGTAGCCAACACCATCGGCTTGCAGCATGCGCATGATCCGTCGCCCGAATGCGTCAGCGGAAACACCGCCAAGGAACGAAACCGGAACATCCAGTCGGGCCAGAGTGCGTGCCGTGTTTAGCGGCGCTCCGCCGATAGCCGCTGCCGTCACGTCACCGTCGACATCGACGATGACGTCGATTAAGGCCTCGCCCATAACGGTGATCACGGGTGAAACCTATTTCCTAGCATCGAGGTACAGCCATCGCCCGTAGACGAAGATCGCGAACGCCGCGAAGACCCACCACTGGATCGCGTAGAAGAAGTTCTGGAGCGGGAAGGGCACATCTCCTACCTGGACAGTGGGCGGCACGATCACCGGGGCGGGGGCGTCGGCGGCCAGCAGGATCGGATCTTGCTTCTGCAACATCACGTACCCGTCGATGAGCTCGGTGTTCCAGACTTCGGCAAGTGCAGGTGCGACGACCGTGATGATCTGCTCTTGGTTAGCGCCTTCGTAGAACGCTTCGTTCGGATGCAGCACACCTTCGATGGTTGTTGGTTCTTGTCGAATCGGCGGGCTCTGCTCATCGTTCGGTAACCAGCCGCGGACGATTGCGATGCTGCGTTGGTCGTCGAGCTCGAATCGCGTGATGGTCCATGTGCCGGCCTGGTCTTGGTATTCGCGATTGGGCAAGAGCAATTCATCACCCGTGAAGGTGCCATCCAGGATGACCGTCCTGCCGATGTCGGCGTTATTCCACGTGCCGTCGTCGTTGAGAACTTCAACAAGATCGCTGGGCGCACTGGCCGCGGCGCGCTCGGCGGCGAGGATGTCTTGCGTTCGATCCCATTGCCAGCGCCCGAGGAAGATGCACAGGGCGATGAATGCGATCAGGGCCACCAAGGCGATCAGCCACCGTGGGGTGAGTGCGGTGCGCCACAGGTCCTGCGCCGTAGGTCGCACCTTGGTGTCAGGTGCGGGGGTCATCCTCGCCACGCTCGTTCTCGCCGGCCTGGATCGCTTCCTGCGTGAAGTGTTCGTCCTCGGCGATCCGCTCATCCTCCGGGCCAGCTGGAAGGTCCACGTTGATCTTCTTGATCTGCCGATTCATCGACTTCCACAACAGGAAGACCGCGATACCGAGGACCAGGACGATGATGCCGACGATCTGCAGTCCACCGTCGATCACCACACTGGTATTGCTGTTCATAGCAATTCAGCTCCTCAGTCCAGCAAAGAGATCGTCTTCGGGTGTTTGCACTTCGATGGCGGACCAGGCGAGTTCGAAATCCTCGGTCGGCCACAACTCCTTCTGCATCTCCAAGGGCACCGCGAACCACATTCCGTCAGGATCGATCTGGGTGGCGTGCGCGAGCAAAGCCTGATCGCGGATGTGGAAGTAATCCGCGGCATGGACCCGGGTCGTGACACGACGGAAGTTGTCATCGCGGTCTTCCCAGTTCTGCAACCACTCCTGGTACGGCGATTCAAGCCCGGCCGCAACAAGCGCCTCATGGAAGGTCACGATTCGCTTCTTGGAGAACTGGTGGTTGAAGTAGATCTTGGAGACCTGATGAGGGTCACCGAGGTTCTCGTGCTGGCCCACGTCTGCGGCTTCCTTCACCGCAGCCATGGTGATCTCGTGGGTGCGGATGTGGTCGGGGTGCGGGTAGCCACCGTTCTCGTCGTAGGTGGTGATCACCTGGGGACGGAACTCCCGGATGTGCTTCACCAGCGCCGGGGTGAGTTCGTGCAGCGGACGGGCAGCGAACGAGTGGGGAGGGAGCGGTGGCTTCGGGTCACCCTGGGGGAAGCCTGAGTCTTCGAATCCCAGCCATGCGTGCTTGACCTTCAGGATCTCCGCGGCTTGGGCCATCTCCCGTTGACGAACGGCGTGGATTCCGTCCCGGTCGACCGCCTCCTGCGTGGCCGGGTTGAGGATGTCTCCCCGCTCACCACCCGTGCACGTGACCACCATCACCTCGATGCCCTCGTCGACGTACTTGGCGGTTGTGGCCGCGCCCTTGCTCGACTCATCGTCAGGGTGGGCATGCACCGCCATGAGGCGGAGAGCTTGGGGGTTGGGTTCTGGAGACGGCACGGGCTTAGTCTCGCATCTGTGTCCTCGCCCTTCTCGTCAGACCAACTCTCGCCGGAGATGCGGGCGCGCTACGGACTCGATCAGCGTCGAATCTCACCGATCCTGGTGGTGGTGATCGTCGTCATCGTCTTCCTGGCGGCCGTGGCATTCGCGGGGATCATGGCGGTGCGCGACAACGTGGAATTCCAACTGATCCGCTGGACGGTCGTCGGACCCGATCGCGCCGACGCGACGTTCGATGTGAGCCGCACCGGATCCGATGAGGTGGCATGCATACTCCGGGCGCAGGACTCCAAGCGGATCGACGTTGGCTACGCCGAGATCGTCATTCCACCTGGCGGCGATGTGGTGACCATCGACTACTCACTACGCACGGTGGCACCGGCATACACGGTCGAGGTGTTGGCATGCGAGCGACCGGGAGAACTACGCGTGCCGGGGCCGCAGTTCCCGCCGGGCATCGCGGTGCCCGAGCAGCCGTGGACGCCCGGGACTACGTGAGGCGGTAGCGAACGAACTTGGCCCGATTTGCTAGGCCATTTACAGTGGTGCGTTATGACTGAGGTGACCTGGCTGACCCAGGAGGCACACGACCGGCTGGTCGATGAGCTCGCCGACCGCGAGGGCCCCCGGCGGGTGGAGATCACCAAGCGGATCGAGGCTGCTAGGGAAGAAGGCGATCTCAAGGAGAACGGCGGCTATCACGCAGCCAAGGAAGAACAGGGCAAAAACGAAGCCCGGATCCGCCAACTGAAGCAACTCCTGGAGAGCGCCCAGATCGGTGCACCCGAGGCCGCCGAGGACGAGGTGGCCGCCGGCAAGGTGGTCACGATCAAGTTCGTGGAATTCGGCGATGAAGAGACGTTCCTTCTCGGCTCGCGCGAGGAAGCGGCCCACGCATCGGTCGAGGTGTACTCGCCCACATCTCCGCTCGGCTCGGCTGTGAACGGCAGGAAAGTGGGCGACGTCGCTACCTACGAACTTGCCAACGGCAAGTCGATGAGCGTGGAGATCTTGAAAGTCGAGACGTACGGCGGCTGACCGTGCCTGATTATTTGCTGGCTGCCGTGCGGTACTTACGCACTGCGAGCGGCGCGAAAATCGCGATGACCACCACGCACGAAATCACGGTGTAGAGCGCTGCGTTGTTGAGCGTCCAGAAATCCGTGGGTGCACCGGTGGGGTTACCGAATAGTTCGCGGGTTGCCTGAACCAGGCTGGAGATGGGGTTGAACGCCGCGAAGTACTGCAGCCAGGTCGGCAGTGACGTGATCGGCACGAAGGCGTTCGACAAGAAAGTCAGCGGGAAGATCCAGATCAACCCAGCGGTGTTCGCGGTTTCGGTGTTCGGCACCGAGAGGCCGACGAAGGCGCCCACCCAAGTGACGGTGTAGGCGAAAAGCAGGAGCAACAGGTACGCGTAGATCGCGTTCAGGATGCCGTCGTTGATGCGCCAGCCGACGATGAAGCCGGTGATGGACAGCACCGTGAGCACCAGGATCTGGCGAAGTGCGTTTGCCAGGGTGTTGCCCAACAGCACCGCAGGCTGGGACATGGGGAGCGCGCGGTAGCGGTCGATGATGCCGCGCTGCATCGCCTCGGCTAGACCAACAGTGCTCGCTGCGGCGGCGAAAGCCACGGTCTGCCCGAAGATGCCCGGCATCAGGTACTGCCGGTACAGGGCAGCGTCTTCCGCACTTCCGGGCTCGGCACCGGGAATCGGGATCGCGCCACCGAACACGTACGCGAACAGCAGCACGAAGATCACCGGCTGTATGAGCTGGAAGAACAGCGCCTCGGGGATACGGAAGGAAGCGGTGATCGTCGCGCGGGCGATGATCAGCGCATCGTGCACCGTCCAGCCCAGAGCCGGTCGCTTGGCTTGGATAGCAGGACTGCTCATCGCCGACCTCCTCGTCGACCTCGTTTGGACGGTTCGGGTCGTTGATCTTCTTCTGCGCCATGACCGGTGAGAGTCAAGAAGACATCGTCGAGCGTGGGTCGACGCAGTCCGATATCTGCGACGCCGATGCTCCGGGCATCCAGAGCCCGCACCGCATCGATCAGCACCGGAGAGCCTCCGCTGACGGGCGCCGAGTAGCGGGCATCGTCCACGGTGGCTTCCCCGGAGACGACGGAGGCCAGCGCCGAGACCGCTTCGGCCGCCTGATCGGCGCGCTGCAACGTGATCTCCAAGCGGTCTCCGCCGATTTGGTCCTTCAATTCGCTCGAGGTTCCATGGGCGATCACCTTGCCGTGGTCGATGACCACGATGTCGTCGGCAAGTTGGTCCGCCTCGTCCAGGTACTGCGTGGTGAGCAGGACGGTGGTGCCCTCGGCGACGAGTTCGGCGATCACGTTCCACAGGCCGATCCGCCAACGCGGATCAAGGCCGGGGGTCGGCTCGTCGAGGAACAAGATGCCGGGCTTGGCGATCAGGCTCGCCGCCAGGTCGAGCCGCCTGCGCATGCCACCGGAGTAGGTCTTCGCTGGACGGTTAGCAGCGTCGGTGAGGTCGAACTTCTCGAGCAGCTCATCAGCGCGGGATGCGACGTAGTTCTTGTCCAGGTGGAACAAGCCGCCGAACATCGCCAGGTTCTCCCGGCCGGTGAGGAACTCATCCACCGCCGCGTACTGCCCCGTGAGGCCGATCGAACGTCGAACGTCATCGGCCTGCTTGACGACATCGAAGCCGGCGACCCTGGCGGTTCCAGCGGTTGCCTTGAGCAGCGTGGCGAGGATCCGCACCGTGGTGGTCTTGCCAGAACCGTTCGGTCCCAGCAGGCCGACCACCTTGCCGCGGGGTACCACCAGGTCGATGCCATTCAGCGCCTTGACGTCACCGAATTCCTTGACCAGCCCATGGGCTTCGACGGCATAGTCCGAGGTCACAGCGGAGAACAGTACGCCCGAGGGAGACCCTGCAGTTCGCACGGGTTCACGTTCGATAGACGTGCCTGCGATGACCGATGGTGATCACGACCACGATCAGACGGCCGTCATTGATTGCATAGGTAACGCGGTAGTCGCCGACTCGGATGCGAAACCCGGCACGGCCTCTCAGAGATCGTGCCGCGGGAGGGCGTGGATCCTGGGCTAGCAGAGCGATCGCACCGCGAATCCGTTGTTGGTGGGTTGAATCGATCTTGGCGAGTTCTTTCACCGCGGATGGTCTGAACTCAATCGAGTAGGGACTTACTGCCACCCCAGATCTGCCTTGACTTGTGCCCAGGGAACATTCGGACCTTCATCAGCCATCGCCCGATCGAAGGCCTCAATGTCCTGGATTTCCTCGTATGCGTCCATGAGCTCTTCGTACCTGGTGGGGCTGACAACCACGGCCACAGCAGAGCCGTACCTCTCCAGGACGACTGCCTCGGTGGCCGCCAACTCGATTACGTCGGCCAGCGCATCGCGAGCCGCACTCACCTGGATAGATGCCATGAGTTCATTGTACAAGACAGGCTTTGTCTCGTACAAGACTTCAGCCGTCCAGCACCTCGACGCTGTATCCGGCGGCCGTGAGCGCAGCCAGGATGTCGTCGCGCTGCTCGGCGCTGCGCGTTTCCATCTGGATGTCGATCCGGACATCGCCGATGGATACACGTGGGTCGGTCCGATCGTGGAAGACGTCGACCACGTTCGCCTTGTGCTGCTTGAGCACATCGAGCACACCGGCAAGGGATCCGGGGAAGTCGGGTGTGTGGACGCTGATCGACAAATAGCGGCCGGCTGCAGCCATGCCGTGACGGATGATGCGGAGCAACACCAGGGAGTCGACGTTCCCGCCGGAGATGGTGATGGCGACCGGTGGCTCGAAGTCGTGCGGTGCATTCATGACGGCGGCGGTTGCGGCGGCACCGGACGGCTCGACCACGAGCTTGGCGCGCTCGAGCAGCATGAGCACCGCTCGCGAGAGTTCGTCCTCGGTGACCGTGCGGAACTCGTCTACATGGTTCTGGATCAACTGGAAGGGAATGTCCCCCGGACGTGCAATCGCTATGCCATCCGCCATCGTGTTCATCTGAGCTCGCGTGATGGGTGCTCCCTGGGCAATGCTCTCCTGATAGGTCGATGCACCTTCAGCCTGAACACCGATTACCTTCACATCGGGCTTGACTTGCTTGATCGCGAAAGCGACTCCTGCCAGCAGTCCGCCACCCCCCGTACAGACCACAACGGTCTTCACGTCGGGGATCTTCTCCAGAATCTCCAGTCCCAACGTTCCTTGCCCGGCCACCACGTGCTCGTGGTCGAACGGATGGATCAAGATGGCACCGGTCTGGTCTGCGAATGCTCGCGCAGCGATGAGCGCTTCATCGACCGTGGTGCCGTGGAATCGGACGTCTGCGCCGTACCCGCGAGTTGCCTCGATCTTGGGTATCGAGGCATCAACGGGCATGAAGACCGTGACGTTCACTCCGAGCAACTGTCCGGCGAGCGCGACTCCCTGAGCGTGGTTTCCCGCACTGGCCGCGACTACGCCCTTGGCTCGCTCATCATCGGACAGTTGGGCGATCCGGTTGTAGGCGCCGCGGATCTTGAATGATCCGGCGCGCTGCAGGTTCTCCGGGATCAGGTAAACAGGACCACCTACCTGTTCGCTCAACCACCGGGCACCTTGCACCGGCAGGTCCCTGATGACCCCGGTGATCCGGCTCGACGCAGCTTGAATGTCCTCGAGGTGCACCGTCGAATACTGACAGTCATCGCGGCA
>JBMTHB010000016.1:0-12671 GCA_049435845.1 Candidatus Nanopelagicales bacterium
GGGTGTCGGTGATCTCCTCGATCTGTGGGTGGAGGTATTCATGCACCAACAACACCTGGCCGTCGGAGATGCTGGCCTCGTCGCCCACCCGGCGGATTCGACGCTCGCGCGTCTTGTGGAACGCGACTCGAATGGTGTCTTCGTAGGTCATCCACAGCGCCGTGTAGCGAGCCGCCTCCGTTGTCAGTTTGGCGAATCCATCGCCGTAGCCTTCGAATGCAGCCACGCTCGCCACGCGATCGAGGTACTCGTCGGCGTACTTGACGTCTTGATACTCAGCGGTCCGTTTGATGCCCTGCACGAGCATGTAGCGGGCCTGAGCGGGAAATTCGGTGGCGATCCGCTGGGCTTGTGCCTGAAGACGTGGACCGACGAGCGACGCGGGATCGTTGATGGCCGCGTCGACTTCGGCGCGGTCCGGGCCGGACGTATCTGGCGCATCGGCTGGCCGGACTCCGATGGAAATCTCGACCGCGGGTGGCGCAGTTGCGATGCGATACCCACCGTCGAAAGCCTTCAGGCTCGGCTCGACGCCCTTACCCCCGGCTCGGATGGCGTTCTCAAACTGCTCACGGGTGAAGGGGAGCACCTCGGCGCCGCACAGCGCACCGAACAGCACGGCGCTGATCACACTGCGGGTCTGCTCGACCACCCGGGCGAAGTCGCCGCGGATGAACCGCCTCGACGATCCGAGACAGGCGTCGATCAACGCGCTCGAATCCACCCGTCCATCACCCATCGCGGTTCGCTCGGGCATGGAGTACGTGCGGGATGTGGAAGCGATCAATGTGGTGCGCTCGGGTGTTGCGAAGCCTCGTTGAACAGCCCGTCCGGCCTCCATCAATTCTGATGCCACGACGATGTCGACTTCGCCGGGAGTAGGCATCGTGCTCAAGATGGGCTCAGGGAGTTCGGTGCCGTCGATCGACTTGGGAAACAACTCGACGTAGTACACCGTGGCACCCGTTCGTTGCGCTACGCCCGGCACGGATGTGCTCTGGGCATACCAGCCATTGTCCTCGGCAAGCGCCACGAGCCAGTCCGAGAGCACGCCGCCACCCTCACCGCCCATGGCGAGGATCGCCATGGTGATGGGGCGAATTCGAACGCGGGTGGGGGCTTCGCTCAGCAAGGTCACGGTCGGTCCTCAGGCCGGCTCGATGCCGACGAGTCTGCGCTCGACACCCCGCTGCAGGAACGAGATGTATCGGTTGCGCACTGCGGTCATGAAGCGATCCCACCGCGTCGGGTTGATGACCACCTGTGCTCGGTAGAACGACGGGCACAAAGCGGCGGCGTGTGCATTCTCGCCGCATAGCCCGCAGCCCACGCAACTACTGAGCGTGGTTGCGATCGGGTCCTGGCGCATGGGGTCGGGGTTCTCAGTGATTGTCAGGGACGGGCAGCCGGAAATCCGGATACAGGAATGATCGCCGGTGCACGTTTCCGGATCCACGCCGTAGCGCTCGTTGACGACCCGCTTGCCCGCCTTGATCGCGGCGGCCTTGGCCGGCTTCTCGCGGCGCATCCGATTGAGCGTGCATTCGCTCTGCGCGACGATGACCTTGGGGCCCTTGTCGTTGCTGGTAAGGGCTTCCTTGAACAGATCGCGCATCTCGGCGACCTTGAAGGTGTTGGTCATGGTGCGCGCCCACTTCACGCCCACTCCGCGGACTGCCCGCTCGATCGGGTGCTTGGTGGAACGGGTGGGGTTGTCGGCTGAGGAGGACAACACGTCCTGACCGCCCGTGGCGGCGCTGTAGGCGTTGTCGACGATCACGAGAAGTTGATCATTCTCGTTGAAGACGGCGTTGCCCACGCCGCTGGTCAGACCGTTGTGCCAGAAGCCACCATCGCCCATGAACGCGATCGCGCGCTTATCTGACTGAGTGCCGTTGAGCGCCGATGCGGCGGCGGATCCCAGTCCGTACCCCATCGTGGTCGCGCCGATGTTGAACGGTGCATTGATCGAGAACAGGTGACATCCGATATCGGCACTTACGTAGTGCTCGCCAACCTCGCGTTGGGCCAACGTCAAAGCCGAAAAGATGGGACGTTCCGGGCAGCCGGTGCAAAATCCCGGTGGACGGCCCTGGACTAGATCCGGTGCTATGCGCGGGGCGAATGGGCTGCGCGGATCGTCATGCGGCAAAGTGACGAGCGGTGCATCGTCGACTACGTCGGGTAGGTACTTCAGCAAGAACGCGTGCACGCCCTTGGTGACCGCAGCCGGTGTGTACTCACCGGCCACGGGAAGAAGGTCCTTGCCGTGCAGGATGGCTGTTGCGTTCTTGCGACGCAAGACCGCCTGGATGTTCTGCTCGATGAAGTCAGGCTGTCCTTCCTCGACTAGGAGAACCGCCTTCTTGTCGGAGCAAAATGCCACAACCTCGTCGTCGATCACCGGGTACGTCACATTCATGACGTACAGCGGGATCTCGGAGTTGCCGAAGGCATCGGATACACCGCACAGTTCAAGCGCTCGGTTGACGTTGTTGAACAGGCCGCCCTGCAGGATGATGCCGACGTCCTGGGATCCGTTGTTGACGAATTCGTTGAGCTTGTTCTCGGTGATGAACTTGACCGCGGCAGGCCACCGCTTGGACACCTTCTCCTGCTCGTGCAGGAACGACGCTGGTGGGAGCACGATGCGGCTCAGGTCGCGCTGCGGGTTCGCGACGGCCTCGGAGACCGTCATGGTCGGTCGCTTGTTGTCCTTGGCGGTGAATGCTCCGTGCAAGTGACACGAGCGTAGGCGCAGTTCGAGTATGACCGGCGTGTTGGACTCCTCGGACAACTCGAAGCCCTTTTCCACCATGTCGACGATGGCCGTCAGATTGGGCCGTGGATCCAAAAGCCACATCTGCGACTTCATCGCGAACGCGTGCGTGCGTTCCTGCATGATGCTCGCGCCCTCGCCGTAGTCTTCACCGATGATCACCAAGGCGCCACCCTTGACGCCTCCGGAGGACAGGTTCGCGAGAGCATCCGACGCGACGTTGAAGCCCACAGTCGATTTGAAGGTGACCGCGCCGCGTAACGGGTAATGCACCGAGGCCGCCAACATTGCGCCGGCCGTGGCCTCCGATGCGCTGTTCTCGAAGTAGACGTCCAACTCGGCGAGGATGTCTTGCGCATCGCCGAGGACGTCCATCAGATGGGAGATCGGGGCACCTTGATAACCGCCGACGTACGAGACACCCGATTGGAGGAGTGCCTTGGTCACGGCGAGGATGCCCTCACCGTGGAATTCCTCGCCCTTACCCAGGCGGAGTTGCTTAACCTCTTCGGCGAAAGATCTTTCGGCCATCGCTGCCCGACCCTCCTGTAGTTATGCCTCGCAGGTCTCCTCGTGGGTGAAGGTGGTCCGCACCCGCCATATGTCCCAATGATGGATCCTTCACCATGGGCGGGCAACCCGTTCAAATTACCCCGAGGTGTGACCTACCCGACGTCCTGGTAGCCGCCTTTCGCTTCCAGCGACCACTGTGCCCAGTCCTCTAGCGACCGGAGCCCGAGGGAACTGAGCATCGGGAAGTCGGTCAGGTAGGAGCGCAGGGGCACGGCATGCACAGCGTCGTTCAAGCACTCCAGCAAGGTTCTGATTGCGCGATAATTCCGCCTTTGGTACCGACCGGCGAAGGGTCCCCTGCCACGCTGAATCACCCCCCAATCCCTTGACCATGAATTGAGCCGATCCCATCGCTTAGGTCGGCGTCAGCGTGTGGGTGGAATTTGGTGAGACTCCCGAACAATCGCGGCTCTCAGAGAAGCACTACAGCACGGACTAGTTCGAGAATCAACCGGACATAAAGCGGCCACCGTTGACATCGAGGACGGCTCCTGTGATGTAAGAGGATTCAGGACCCGCAAGGAACAGCACGGGTGCAACGCATTCGCTGACGTCGGGCAGGCGGTGCAACGGAATGGAATTCAATACCTCGTTGCGTTCGTGCTCGCTCATGGCGTCGAACATTCCTTGTAGGCGCCCGGTAAGGAACAGTCCAGGTGCGATCGCATTCACCCGGATGCCATCAGGACCTACTTCGCGGGCTAGTCGGCGGGTCAATCCGAGTATGCCTGCCTTGGCTGCGGCATAGGGGATTCCGGTGACGGGACTGGTCGACCTGCCACCGATCGAAGAGAAAGTGACAATCGACCCCCCGCCGACCGCACGTATGTGCGGTACGACTGCTGCGGCACAGTGGTAGGTGCCCTTGACGTTCACGTCGATTACTAGATCGAGGTCGGCTTCGGAAATGTCCTCGAGATCACGTGGCGTCCCGAGTGACCCGCCGGCTGCCGCGATCAGCACAGTGGGGGCGCCGAGGGCTTGCACGGTGCCCGCTACCGCCTCGTCGACCGATGCGCGGCTGCGTACATCGGCGGTGAAGCCGGTCGCTCGCAGGCCTGCTGCGGTCAACTTCGCCACGCCATGTTCGATCGCTTCGACATTGGTGTCCCAGAGAGCGACGCTGGCGCCCTCGTCCCCCAGCGCGCCAGCGATCGCCAGACCCAGACCCCCCGCTCCGCCGGTGATGATTGCCACTCGATCGACGAACCTGCCTGGCATGGCTGCATCCTTTCGAAGTTTTCGTTGCCCCACGCGGCACTTCGATATATCGTACTATTGTCGATAGTCACAAATACGCTAGAAAGTTCCAGTACGCGACACTGTCTCGCCAGCAATGAGGGAACGGTCGCTGCTCGAGAGGGGAGTGATCCATGCGGATCGCAGTCGTCGGCGGAGGCCCCGGAGGGCTGTACTTCTCCAGTCTGGTCAAACAACTCGATCCGAAGGCCGACATCACCGTCTGGGAGCGCAACGCGCCGGACGACACCTTCGGATTCGGGGTTGTCTTCAGTGATCAGACGCTGAGTGGCATCAAGGCATCTGACCAGTCGGTCTTCGAGGAAATGGGTCGATCCTTCGCCTACTGGGATGACGTCGACGTCGACATCGATGGCGTGCGCTTCACCATCGCAGGCAACGGATTCGCCGCGATGAGCCGTAAGGAACTCCTGCATGTGTTACAGCGCAGAGCCGCGGACCATGGCGTGCCGGTGCATTTCCAGACGGAAGCGCCACCGGTCGAACGGTTGATGGCCGACTACGACCTCGTGATCGCCTGCGATGGAATCAACAGCGCGGTGCGCGAGATGTTCGAATCCGAGTTCGGCACCACAGTCGATCCCCGCGCGTGCAAGTACATGTGGCTCGGCACCGACCTGGTGTTCGAGGCATTCGAGTTCTTCATCCGTCAAACGCCCTACGGCCTCATGCAGGTCCACGCCTATCCCATGGATGCGCAGATGAGTACCTTCATCGTGGAGATGCACGAGGACGTCTGGCGCGCCGCGGGCTTCGATGCGGCGGACGCTACCTCTTTTCCCCCTGGCGTGAGCGATGAAGCGAGCATCGCCCGGATTAAGGAGATCTTTTCCGACATCCTCGGTGGCCACTCGTTGGTCGCAAACAACAGCAAGTGGGTAACCTTCCACACGATCCGCAACCAGACGCTGGTCCACGACAACCTGGTCCTGATGGGCGACGCCGCGCATACAGCGCACTTCAGCATCGGATCGGGCACGAAGCTGGCGATGGAGGACGCCCTCGCACTCGCCGCGTGCTTGCGTGAACAGCCCAACGTGGAGGCAGCGCTCAAGGCTTACGACCAAGAACGTGGACCGGTAATCAAGAGTACGCAGCGCTCCGCGCAAGCAAGCCTCGAATGGTTCGAGGAGTTGGCGCAGTACAGCGGCCAAGATCCCGTCCAGTTCGCGTTCAACTTGATGACACGCAGTCGGCGCATCACATACGGGAATCTGCAAGAGCGCGATCCGTCCTTCGTCCAGCAAGTCGATGATTGGCTGCTCAAGCATGAGATCGCTCGTGGTCGTGTACCGGCCGGTACCGCCTCGGTGCCGCCGATGTTCCTGCCCTACAGCGTTCGCGGCGTAGTGCTGCCGAATCGCGTTGCGGTATCGGCCATGGACATGTACTCCTCGGTCGACGGCGTGCCGGGCGACTTCCATCTCGTTCACCTAGGGAGCAAGGCGCTCGGTGGTGCGGGCTTGGTGATGACCGAGATGGTGTGCGTGTCGCCGGAAGGGCGCATCACGCCCGGTTGCGGTGGTCTGTGGAACGACGAGCAGGAGAAGGCATGGAAGCGCATCGTTGACTTCGGTCACACGACCTTCGCGAAGATGGGGATCCAGGTTGGCCACGCGGGTCGCAAGGGCTCGACGAAGGTCATGTGGGAGGGGATCGACCAACCGCTGGACGATGGAAACTGGCCGATCATTGCTCCTTCGGCGATTCCGTACCTCGCACACAGCCAGGTTCCGGCGGAGATGACGCCAGCCGACATGGACATGGTCCGCGATCAATTCGTCGAGACCACCAAGCGCGCAGCGCGCGCGGGCTTCGATGTATTGGAGTTGCACTGCGCGCACGGTTATCTGCTCTCGAGCTTCCTGACACCAATCTCCAACCAGCGGACCGATGAGTACGGAGGAAGTTTGGAGAACCGACTGCGCTACCCGCTCGAGGTATTCGACGCGGTTCGCGGAGCGTGGCCGCAGGATCGGCCGATGTTCGTGCGCATCTCGGCCTCCGACTGGGTACCCGAAGGCATCTCGTTCGATGACATCCTAGATATTGCGCGTGTATTCAAAGAGCACGGAGTAGACGTGATCGATGTGTCCTCCGGACAGACCACTCCCGATGCCAAACCCGCGTACGGCCGCTCGTATCAGACGCCGTTCGCCGATCGAATCCGCAATATCGTCGGGATCGACACCATGGCCGTGGGTGCGATCAGCTCCTGGGACGACGTCAACACCAACATCGCTGCAGGGCGATCGGATCTGTGCGCGATCGGTCGTCCCCACTTGTACGACCCGCAGTGGACTTTGCATGCCGCCGCCGACCAGGGCGTCAAGGTGCCGTGGCCCACTCCGTACGTCGGCGGCAGTTGGAAACCGCCTGCCGGTCGGGCTGAGGATCCGAAGCCTCGCTTGGAGTTGGTGTCACGAAGCTCCAGCATGGATAGACCAAAGCGCTGGCGACCCAGCCGCTGAAGACCCACAATGGGCGCTTGCCCGCAACCACGGAAGGAATGCACATGACCGATCTCGCGCAACTCGCAGCCGGCATCGTGGACGGAACTGTCGAGGTCGTCGACCTGACGTCGCCGTTGCACGCTGGAACACCGATCCTCGCCCTGCCCCCTGAGATGGGTCAGACGGCAACTTTCGAACTCGAAGAGATCAGCTGCTACGACGATCGCGGGCCCGCCTGGTATTGGAACAACTTCCGCACCGGTGAGCACACGGGCACGCACTTCGACGCCCCCAACCACTGGATCACCGGTAAGGATCTCGATGACGTTAGCCAGGTGCCGGCGCAGCGCTTGGTGGGTCCGGCAGTGGTGATCGATAAGACCGCCGAGGTCGCTGCCAACCCCGACTACTGCCTGACTCTCGACGACATCAAGGCCTGGGAGGCCGCGAACGGACCGCTGCCCAAGCACGCGTGGGTTCTCTTCCGCACGGGTTGGTCGAAGTACGGCGACGATCCTGCTGCGTTCGCAAATGCCGACGAGAACGGACCGCACACTCCGGGTGTAACCCCCGAGGCGGCGAAGTACATCGCGGAGAACACCGAGATCCTCGGCTGGGGAGTCGAGACCGTCGGCACCGACGCAGGCGGCGCCTTCGCCTTCGATCCGCCGTTCCCGTGCCATGCGATGTTCATGGGCGCGAACAAGTACGGCCTCACGCAATTGCGCAACCTCGACAAACTGCCCGAGAGTGGCGCCGTCGTAATCGCGGCACCGTTGCCGATCGTCAATGGCTCGGGCAGCCCCTGCCGAGTACTCGCACTCGTCGCGCGCTGATCCGAAGTCGGACTCAGGAACCCAAGAGTCGCATCGCCACCTGGTAGCCCGAGCCTCCACCGAGGCCCGGGCCCGGGTGGGTCGATGCGCCGATATGCCACAGGTTCGCAACCCCGGTGTCGTGGCCGGTCGCCGTGGCGAGCGGACGCCATAGCGCGTACTGATCAACGCGGCAGTCGCCTGCATATGGGTCGCCACCGACCAGGTTCACGTTCATGGCTTCCAAGTCGGCCGGTCCGAGCACGTAGCGCGCGATCTGTGCGCTTCGTATGTTCGGGATGTGCTGTTCCAGTTGATTGATGATCCGCTCGGCGTACTCATCGCGTAGTCGCGGAGTCCAGCTCCCATCACCGGGATCGATTCGGCCGGCCAGATCCCCGATCACATGCCGCGGGTTCTCCTGCAATTGGATCCACAGCAAGCCCTTGCCCTCGGGCACCCGGGTCGGGTCGACGGTGGCCGGCTGCCCGACGACGATGGTCGGACGAGCCGGCAGGTAGCCCCGATTGGCGGCGTTCACCGACTCCGATAGCGAGTCCATACCGTCGAGAATGTGGATCAGGGCGGTTTCAGCCAAGCGTGGATCGCCATTCCACCTCGGTGGCTCATCCAGTGCTAGGTGAATCTGCATTCCCGCACGTCCGAACCTGAACCGCTCGACTGCCGACATGCGTGCTGGATCGACATCGGTGTCGGAGAGAAGACCGCCATACAGCGCCGGCGGTGTGACCGAGGCCAAAACCGCGCGCTTCGCAGCGAAGTGACGGCCGTCGGCTGTCAGTACGCCGGTTGCCTGGAACCTGGAGCCACGTCGAGTCGTGGTGACGCGCACGATTTCGGTATCCGTCTCCACGCGACCTCCGTGCTCGGTGATCACCGAAACCAAGGCATCCACCAGTGCGCGTCCACCTCCCACCGGGACGGGCATGCCACCCATCGCGATCGCCGCGGCTATGACCGTCGTGATGAATGCGCTGCCTGCATCGTCCGGTCCGAGGCCGTTGTGCAATGCCCACGGTGCGAGCAGTGCTTTCGTCACCGGGGAGGAGAAGGTGCGATCGGCCCACGGGCCCGCGGGCTCCAGTAGGTCTGCCCCGGATTCCAGCAGGCCCCGTCGTCCCAGTTGCCGGTAGGCCTTCCACCCGAACTTCCACGCGTTTCGCCGCCAGAAGTCGGTGCCCAGTAAGCCGAACGCGAGGTCCGCCTTCGAGCCGAAGTCGGCCATCAGTGCGTTCCAGTTGTCCAGATCACCCAGTCGAGCCATTTGAGTTGCCGTGACCTCGGGGTCAGTCGAGATGAAGGCCGAACCATCCCGGCTGATCACACCCGTCGGCAGTGTCGTGTTCCGGTACTCCAGGCCGTGCCGCGCGAGGTCGGGTGCCAACGCCGCGTAGGCCGGGCCACCAACGAACAGCGGATGCCAACTGGACAGCAGTTCGATCGTGAATCCGGGCACGTGGTCGGTCGACGTCCACATCGCACCTCCGGGTGCGGGGTTTCGTTCCACGACGAGTACGCGTCTGCCCGCGCGGGCCAGCAGGGCACCGGCGACCAGGCCGTTGATTCCCGAACCGATGATGACGACGTCGTTGGTGCTCGACGGTGCCTCGTGGCTGGACATTCGCCCTCCGGATGACATATATCGTGGCCAGGTGTCGGTCGTCAGAATTCCATAAGATCACCTCATGCGAACTGAAGTCGCGGTAATCGGTGCCGGCATCAACGGACTGTCCGCCGCTGCGTTGTTGGCGAAAGCCGGTCGCTCCGTCGTGGTCCTGGAAGCCCAGCCCGAGCCCGGTGGTGCCGTGCGCACCCAGGAGATCACCGAACCCGGATTCCGCCACGATCTGTTCGCCATGAACCTCGGCCTGTTCGCCGGGGGTCCGGTCATGGCCGCGCTCGGACCGGATCTGGAGCGGCACGGTTTCTCACTGGTGCCTTCGGCTCGACCGTTTTGTTCGGTGTTCCCCGACGGATCCATGATCGGGGTGCACGCGAACTTGGATGCGACCATCGCCGAATTAAGGCGCGAGGCGCCCGAGGACATCGAGGCGTGGCAACGGCTCTCCGCGCAGTTGGGGGAGTGGGCGCCGTACCTCTTCGGGGTACTGGGTGCCGATATGCCGTCCTGGGCGATGGCGCGCACCGTGTACAAGGCGTGGCGCAAACTCGGTACCGATGGCGTGTACGAGATGGCCAAACTCGCCCTTCAGTCCACACGCTCCTTCACCGGTGAGAACTTCGCTAGCCCCAAGACCCGAGCATTGATGGCCTCGTGGGGCATGCACTTGGATTTCGCGCCAGACATCTCCGGGGGCGCACTGTTCAGTTTCCTGGAAACCATCGGTGGCCAGCAATTCGGCATGGTGATCGGCAAGGGTGGCGCCGCCGGCTTGATCGAAGCACTCGTCGCGGTGATCGGCGAGTACGGCGGTGAAGTCAGATGCGATGCCACCGTGCGGGAGATCTCCATGCAATCGGGTAAGGCAAGCGGTGTCGTTTTGGCGGATGGCAGTCGGATCGAGGCTTCTCGCGCGGTGGTGTCGAACGTCAATCCGGCGCTGATGGCGCAACTGCTTCCGGCAGATCAGCAGCAGCGACTCGACGTTCGCCGGGTGCGTGGGTTCACCCCGGGCTTGGCCACGATGATGATCCACCTCGCCCTCGATGACCTTCCGGCCTGGCGTGCTGACGAAGCGCGAACTTTCAACTACGTGCACATCGGTCCGTACATCGACGACATGGCGATGACCTACACGCAAGCAGCAGCCGGCAGGCTGCCGGATTCTCCGACCCTGGTGGTGGGGCAGCCGACCGTGAGCGATCCATCGCGGGCACCAGAGGGCAAGCACACGCTGTGGGTGCAGGTGCGTGTGCTGCCGCTGACCTTGGCCGACGGATCGACGTGGGATCAGGTGGGTGAGAGGTACGCCGATCGCATTATCGACAAGATCGAGGAATACGCACCGGGGTTGCGCTCATCGATCCGGTCTCGGGCGGTGCTCACACCCGCGGATCTCGAGCGGCACAACGCCAATCTGATCGGTGGTGATTCGCTCGGTGGTTCGCATCACCCGGCGCAGTTCTTCTTCCTGCGCCCGGTTCCGGGGTGGGGTCGCCATCGAACCCCCGTTCGCGACCTGTACGTGTGCGGGTCGGGAACTTGGCCCGGCGGTGGCGTCGGTGGTGGCAGCGGCGCGCTCGTCGCCGAACTCCTGTCCTGACGAAGGCGGTTAGCGGAACGCTCCGAAGTCCGGGGGACGCTTCTCGATGAACGCGCGCGCACCTTCCTTGGCTTCTTCGGTGTCGACGAACAGATCGAGCACATCGAAAGCCAGCGCTTGGATCCCGACGATGTGATCGGAGTCGGCGTTGAAGCTGTGCTTCAAAGTCTTCAGCGCGGTCGGTGACAACGCGCAGGCTTTCCGGCCCCACTCCTTGGCCAAGGGGAGCAACTCGTCTGGTTCGACAACGCGATTGACCAAACCCCAGCGTTCGGCGGTTGCGGCGTCGTACTGATCGCAGAAGAACCAGATCTCCCGGGCGCGCTTCTCGCCGACGACGCGAGCGAGGTAGGCGGTGCCGAACCCGGCATCGAAGCTACCGACGCGCGGACCGACCTGGCCGAACTTGGCATTCGTAGATGCAAGGGATACGTCGCATAGAACATGGAGCACGTGTCCGCCCCCGATGGCGAAGCCGTTGACGGCCGCGATGACCGGTTTGGGGACTTCGCGGATCAACCGATGCAGGCGCTCGATCTCGAACATGCCCATCTCGGTTTCGCCGTAACCACCGGTTGCCGCACGTTCCTTCTGGTCACCGCCGGAGCAGAACGCCTTCTCGCCCGCACCGGTCAGCACTATCGCGCCGACGGAGTCGTCCACCCAGGAGTAGCGGAAGGCGTAGATCAACTCATCGACGGTGCGTCCGCGCAGTGCGTTATATCGATCGGGACGATTGATCGTGATGACCGCGACCCCATCCTCGACCTCGTATGTGATGTCAGTGAAATCTTCCTTGGCGATCACGGCACCTCCACTAGAACTGCGATTCCCAAACCCACTCCGATGCACGCGGTGGCGATCGCACGGCCACCGCCACGGCGCTTGAGGTGGCGCGCGGCGTCGACCACCGTGCGCGCGGCCGAGGCGCCGACGGGGTGACCCATCGCGATCGCACCGCCGTGCACGTTGACCTTGTCCACAGGAATACGCGGCTCATCGTGCAGCACGGTCAACACCATCGCCGCGAATGCCTCGTTGATCTCGAAAAGGTCGATGTCCTCGAAGGTGAGACCGGTTCGCGCGAGCAACTTGTGCATCGCAGGCACCGGCGCTTTAGCGAACTCGTCGGGCTCCACCGCTACCACGCAGGAGGCCACGATGGTGCCCAGCGGATCCAGGCCGAGTTCGCCGGCCCGCTCGGGGTTGGTGATCAACGCCGCGACGGCACCGTCGTTGATGGGGGAGGAGTTGCCCGCGGTCACTGTTCCATCGGGCGTGAAGGCCGGTCGCAGTTCGGCCAGTCGAGCAAGCGTGGTGTCCGGGCGTATCGACTCATCACGTGTGACGCCGGCGACGGCGAATACGAAGTCGTCGTGCACACCTGCCGTCCATGCGGCGTTGGCCAACTCGTGCGATCGCGCTGCCCATTCATCTTGGGCGGTGCGTCCGATTCCGCGATCCTCGGCGCTGCGCTGCGCGCACTCGCCCAGGCTGTCGGTCCAATGACTGGGGAATTTCGGATTGATCATGCGCCAGCCGACCG
>JBMTHB010000017.1:0-12643 GCA_049435845.1 Candidatus Nanopelagicales bacterium
CTTAAAGAGGGCTTGCGCATCATGCAGACTCCGTCGACCATCACGCCAGGGTTCTTCTCGCTCGAGGTCGCACCGGAGGTTACGTCTAGCGTCCCGATTCCTGCGGGCTATCACCGGTTGTGGGACATGAAGGTCGCGTGGCGCGACGTCAACCCCGATCAGGGCACCTTCGTCTGGGATGTCCTCGATCAGCGGGTTGCGCAGGCGGAAGCATCGGGTGCTTCGCCGCTGCTCGTGCTCGGGCTCACGCCGAAATGGGCAGCCGCCGATCCGTCGGCAGGCGACATCCGGTGGGGAGAGGGCAGCGCGTCCGCACCTGCAAGCAACGACTCATGGCGCGCATACGTGGAAGCCGTCGTCGACAGATACGGCGGTCGAATCGGTGCATACGAAGTGTGGAACGAGGCCAATCTGCAGACCTTCTGGGCCGGAACCCCGGATCAGATGGCTGAACTCACCAAGATCGCCCACGACGTCATCAAGTCTCGCAACCCGAACGCGGTCGTGCTGGCAGCATCGTCGACTACGCGTCTGCGGAACCCGATGAAGAAGTTCTACGGGCCGTACCTGACGGCGCTGCAACAACGCGGTTTCCCCTTCGATGCCTTCGCGATCCACACGTACCCAGCAGGTAACGCCGGACCAGATCAACGGGTCTCGGACATCATCCATTGGCAGGAATTCGTGGTCAGCCTGCTCGGACCCAAGTCACCTATTCTCAAGCGGCCGATCTGGGACACCGAAGTGAACTTCGGCCTCGCCGGTCCCGGGCCCATTCCGCCTACGGATTTCGATGACGTACAAGGGGCTACTCTCATGGCGCGCACATTCGCCGACAGTGCGCGCCTGGGTATCGACGCCACCTTCTGGTACATGTACACGGCAGATTTCTTCGACCTCCTCGGCGTGCAGTTCAACGCGAACACCCCCGTCACAGCGAATTCCTGGAATGTCGCTCGCAATCAGATGCTGGGAGCTCGCGTCGATTCGTGCGTTACGAACACAGCGGCCGTGGAGTGCGTACTGAAGAAGGCCGATGGTTCGTGGTCGGGCATGACGTACTCGACCTCCGGAGCGCCCGAAGTGATCCAGCCGTTCGCTTACGCAACTATCCAGTCACCTTTCGACGGGGCGCCACAGCCGTGCACCACAGGTGACTGCGTTCTCCAGACGGCCAACCCCTATCCAGTCTGGTGGAGTTTCGGTTAGCTGACCTGCACCCATGGGATGCGGGTCACCGCAAACCTTCGATCACACCCTGATCGAGTACTGAGAGCCCTACGATTCCTGGGTGCCGTTGTCCCGACGCCAGTTCATCGCTGGTGTATCCGCCCTCGCTGCTGGCTGGGGTGTGTCACGGGAAGCGATGGGTCGCGTCCTTGCCGTTCCGCTACGGGCTCAGGATGCACCGACCACCCTGCTACAGACCATCAAGATGGCGGCTCAACCGGTGCGCGGGGTCTATCGAACCCTTGTGGCGGGTGCGGGAGAGGACTTCATTCCCCGGTTCGACATCCTAGGTCGGGTGGCCGATCCCTCGAGGGTCACGGCTCGTCGCTCGCTGTTCTACCTAGCGCACCTTTCGGATATCCATGTGATCGATGCCCAGACTCCTGCTCGGATGGATGCGATCCAAAGTTTGGCCCCGGAACTTTTCACCGATGCCTGCCGACCGCAGGACACCTTGACGGTGCACGTTCTGGCTTCGATGGTCGACAGCGTGGTCGCCTCGCAGGTCAGTTCGGTGACGGGAGCGCCGCTGGCCTCGGCGCTGAGTACCGGTGACAGTGCCGACAATCTGTCGCAACTCGAGACGCGCTGGTACATCGACATCCTCGACGGCGGCGAAGTGATGCCCAACAGTGGTGCGGTGGGCGTCTACGAAGGTCCGCAGGTGTGGTCGGAAGCCACCTACGCGTATCACCCCGATAATCCGTCCGCCGACGTCTATGGCAAGCGCGGCTTCCCGACGATCCCTGGTCTGCTCGAAGCTGCGATCTCCGAGCCCGTGATCTCCCAGGGCCTTCCGGTGCCGTGGTACGCCGTCTACGGCAACCACGATGCGACCTTCATGGGCACCTTCCGGGCGGATCCCACGCTGTACGCATGGGCGGTCGGAGATCGCAAGGCCGCAACCGGCGATGCGCTCGGCGCGAATTGGCTGCAGGGCTTCGCCAGCGACTTGAGCGCAGCGCAGTTGGCGGTGAACGCGATCCGTCAGCGGTTGGGCATGCTGCCCGGGTTGAAATCGGTGACGGCGGACCCACAGCGAAAGTTGCTCGAACGCACCCAGTTCATTCAGGCCCATCTGGATTCACCGGATGTTCCAGGGCCGGTGGGCCATGGCTGGACGCCGGACAATGTGACGAGCGGTGAAACCTGGTGGAGCGCCGACCTGACGCCCTACCTTCGGGTATTCGGCCTCGACACGTGCAACCTCGCAGCAGGGGCTGACGGAGCTGTGCCGGAGGATCAATTCCGGTGGTTGGAGGCCGAACTCGCGCGCTGCCAGTCGGAGAACCGACTGGCCATCGTGTGCAGTCACCACAATTCTTTGACGTTGGAGAACGACGCGAAGCCCGTGTGGGGTGGCCAAAGATTGGTGCATGCCGAGGAGTTCATCGCCATGTTGCAGCGATTCCCGGTGATGGTGGCCTGGCTCAACGGCCACACGCACGTCAACACGATCACTCCGCATCTGGCCGAAGGTGATGGGGGATTCTGGGAGATCACCACGGCCTCGTGCGTGGACTTCCCCCAGCAGCAGCAGCTCGTCGAGTTGGTCGACAACCGCGACGGCACGATGTCGATATTCGTCACTGCGCTAGACCACTCGGCTCCGCCCACGTGGAGTACCGGCGACTTCAGTCAGTTGGGATTGGCTTCACTGAGTCGGGAACTATCGGCCAATGCGTTCCTTAGCGACCCGGCTCGTCTTGCCGGCTCCCCCCTCGACAGGAACGTCGAGTTGTTGATGCCCGCGCCCTTCGACCTTTCCCGCATCACCGACACGCAACTTGAGGCTGAGCAGATGAAGGCTCGGGCTCGACTGCTCGCTCATGGAGGTGCGCAGTGAGGCGCCCGCTGGCTATGGTCGTCTGTGCCGGCGTAGGCCTCCTGCTCACAGCGTGCTCCCAGATCAGCGCTCTCACTCCAGTCGGAGGTGCGGCGATCACCAGTGTCCGAAATGCCACGTACGACGTCCTCGTGGAGCAGCAGGTGTCGATCCTGGTGGCACCCCAATGCGCTTCAACAGAATCGGGATTCACCTGCACCGGTTCGACCACTGATGGAGAAGTCATAGTCGCTGAAGCCGATTCAGAAGCGCCGTACCAGTTGACGATCACGGTGGGCGACCAGATTATCTTCGAAGGAACCGCACAGCAGGTACTCGAAGCTGCGGTACTGGAGTCATCGTGACGACCGTGAATACACCTCTGTATCGCTTCACCGTGCTCGGCACCGCAGCCATGCGCATGTGGCGCGGTTGGAGGATCGTGCTCCCTGTCGTAGTGACAAATGCCGTGGTGCAAGGGGTACTGCTGCTGCCCGGTGGTTTGCCGTACTTGACGGCCGGGTTCGTCCTTACTGCAGTGGCGTCGTTCGTTGTGCTTGCAGCGTCCTTCACGCTCGTCTCGGCAAGCATGTTGCAAGCCGTGGAGGGTGCAGTGTCCACGCACAGCACCCTGGCGGCACTTCGCACGCGGATCTGGCCCGTCCTCGCATGGTCATTGGGTCTGGTCGCCGTTGTGACCGTGGGCTTGGCCCTATACGTGATCCCGGGCTTAGTCGTGCTCGCTGTCACGCCCTACTTACTGATCGCCGTCGTGGATAGAGCGCGGAATCCCCTCGCCACCAACTTCCGGGTCCTCGGTGCGCGTTGGGGGCGCTGGCTCGTCACGATCGTCATCGTTGCGTTCATCGGTGTGATCGTGTGGTTGCTCTCCGCACTCGATGGATTCTTCGTGACGGGTTCAGGAGGAGCGATCATCGGATGGTTGGGCATCGGGCTGGTGTCGAGTTGGCTCATCTGCGCCTGGACTCTCGTGTACCGGTCAGTTGTGCCGCCGGCTCATCGATAGGCATTTCACCCGTCACGGTGGGGGCTTCTTCGGGCCGATCGCCGGTAGCGCTCAGAACTAGAAGAGCACCCACGAGGACGGCGCGGGAGGAGTAGACCGAGAGCATCAATCCGACGGAGATCTGTGCTGACTCGGTCCCTGCCGTCATCGCATCGGCGGCGACCAGGACGAAAGGCAGCAAGACACCGGTAGCAGCGAACGTCCATCCTGCGATGCGAGGATCGATCAGCGCCGTCAGCAGGACAACCGCGATGGCGGCGCTACCTATCACCATCCAGCCACCATCCAGACCACCTGCTACCACGGAGCCCACGCTCACGACCACGTGCAGCGCGACATCGATTCCAAGGGCGATGAGAGCGATCACCCAGAGCACCTGATGATGAGGTCGTCGCCGTCCCTGCAGAAGTGCCAGGGCCAAGCCGGTCAAGGCGAGCGCCATTCCGATGGATACCACGACGTACAAGGACATGATCACGACGAACCTCTTTCAGTGGCCACACCACGGTTGCACTCATGCACATGTGCTGCGTAGGTGTTCGCTAGGTCAGTTCGATCACTGCCCGGTCAGGCGAGGGGTGATACGCGATGGAATGATCGACTCCGTACGCATGAATCGAACGGAAAGCAGACAGTGACCATTGAGTCGATGAGCATCCAGGAGATGCTGTACCCGGATTCCACCTGTTTCGGCTGCGGGCGGGCGAATCCCGAGGGGCTCCAGGTGACGAGCTATCGATCCGATGACGGAGTGATCGGGACGTTCCACCCGAGAGCCGAACACAGCAACGGTATGGGCTCCCTCAACGGCGGGATCATCGCCACAGTCCTGGACTGCCATTCCGGAGCGGCGGTACTCGTGGAGAGCATGGATTCCGATGGCAATCTGACGGAACTGTGGGTTACGGCCGGTTTGGAACTGCGCTATCGATTGCCGACTTTCCTGGATTCTCCGTGTGAACTCCATGCGCGCATAACCGAACGGAACGAATCGTCGATCATCGTCGCTGCGTCCATCAAGTCCGACGGCAAGGTTCGGGTACAAGCCGAATCACGCTGGGCTCGCCTTCCTCGTCGGTAGTCGCCACCCATGTTCGCCCTACTTGCAACAGTCATTCCACTTGGATTGGCAGCAGCTGTTCGTCCCAGCCTGCTGGCTTTGCAGCTCTTGATCGTGGGCCAACCACATTGGTGGCCACGTGCGCGGGCACTTGCGATCGGAGCGGCCCTCCCGCTGGTCGTCTTCGGTGTGCTGGTCTTCCTGGGCTTGAACCAGTTGCCTACCCCGCAGCCGGGGGAGCTGGACGTCCTCGGGGTGAGCATTCGAACGATCATCGGCTTCGGCTTCCTCGTTGCTGCGATTTGGCTGATCCGATCGCACCCGTCATTGGAAGAGCGTTCGGCGCAATTCATGCAAGGTAAGGCGCAGCACGCCTCTACCAGGGATTTCTTCTTCCTCGGCTTGGCGCTGAATGGCAAATCGCTGACGAGTTACGCGCTACTTCTTCCGGCTCTGCACGACATCACCACGTTTGAACAGGGTGTTGAGTGGCAGATTCTGGCGCTCGTCGTTCTCTACGCGCTGGCGTTGTCGACCCTGTGGGTACCGGTGTTGCTTGCCATCTTCATGGGTAAGCGCGGCGGGACTGCGCTGGTGAAGTTGTCGGACTTCGTCCTTCGCCACAACTTCACGATCTTGGGTGTGATGTTCCTGCTTGTGGGCATCTATCTGACAGGCAGCGCTGCTGTGCTAGTCGCAATTTTCGAACGACTGTGATGTGCGACGTGATGCCATCGCCGACCACGATCGACGCGATGCCGTAGGAAAGGGTAGGACGGCAGAAATCCTGGCGTGAACGTACTGAGTTTGGTGCTGTCAACTCGAAGGGCCCGCCAAGCCTGCTGGCCTACTATGGGCCAGCTAGCTACCCAGGAGGTTTACGTGAGTGGCATCGACCGCGATGCGCTATCCGCAGCCATCGGCCGTGAAGTCGAACTCTACCGCACGAGAACGCTTGAGTCGAGGAAGCTCTTCGATGCTGCGGACCATCTACTGGGACGGGTTCCCATGACGTGGATGAACAAATGGGCGGGTGGTCATCCGATCCACTTCGCGCAGGCGAAGGGCAACCGAATCGTGGATGTCGACGGCAACGAGTACATCGACTTTGCACTCGGCGATACCGGCGCGATGGCAGGGCATTCACCCGATGCCACGGTGCGAGCGGTACGGAACCGCATCGAAGGTGCCGGCGGCATCACCACGATGCTGCCCACAGACGATGCCGAGTGGGTGGCCGCCGACCTCACCCGGCGTTTCGGCCTGCCCTTGTGGTCGCTATCCCTGACAGCCACCGACGCCAACCGTTGGGCGCTCCGCATCGCGCGACTCGTCACTGGTCGGGCCAAGATCTGCGCCTTCTCCTACTGCTACCACGGCGCGGTGGACGAAACCTTGGTCCGCACCGGACCCAGTGGATCCACCATCGAGCGGGAAGGCAACGTCGGTCCTGCGGTTGCCGTCGCTCAGACCACACGCGTTGCGGAATTCAACGATCTCGACTCAGTCGAGCAAGCGCTGGCCCACGGCGACGTAGCGATCTTGATCGCCGAGCCGGCCATGACGAACATCGGCATCGTCCTTCCCGAACCGGGTTTCTGGAAAGCGGTGCGCGAACTATGCGACAGGCACGGAACCCTCCTGCTCATCGATGAGACTCACACCATTTCCGCAGGTCCGGGGGGTTGTACGAGGGCTTGGAATCTGCGCCCGGACATCGTGGTGATCGGCAAGAGCATCGGCGGTGGTGTTCCCTCGGGTGCCTACGGCATCACCCAGGAGATCGCCGATCGGATCAACCAGCACCCGGATGCCGACCTGATCGACGTGGGTGGGGTGGGAGGCACGTTGGCGGGTAACGCGCTGAGCACGGCGGCCATGCGAGCCACTTTGAGTGAGGTCCTGACGGATTTCGCCTTCGACCACATGATCGAGCTCGCCACCCGATTCCGTGAGGGTGTCGAGAAGGTGTT
This sequence comes from Candidatus Nanopelagicales bacterium, assembly GCA_049435845.1. Classification (GTDB taxonomy): domain Bacteria; phylum Actinomycetota; class Actinomycetes; order S36-B12; family S36-B12; genus S36-B12. The sequence goes on from JBMTHB010000017.1 coordinate 7,116, forward strand.
GTCCGACACCCAGGTGCCCTGGACCATCGCCCAACTCGGCGCAAGAGCCGAATACCGCTTCGTCGACCCGGCGCCTCGCACAGGCAGTGAATCGGCGGCCGCTCACGACGATGATCTTGAGGAATACCTACATCTGTTCATGGCGAACCGGGGCGTACTGATGACCCCGTTCCACAACATGGCCTTGATGTGTCCGGCAACCCAGGCGAGCGATGTCGATCGTCACACCGAACTCTTCGCCGAGGCGGTGTCGGGCATCCTGTGATGTCGTGAGGGCGTAGTCGGATCGGTTACGGCGTCAGCAGTTCGACCCGGAAAACCGGTTGAACGGACAATTGCACGTCCGATCCGGCAACGCAGGACAGCACGTGACCACCTGCTTGTCGATCGGCCGTAAGTCCGTGCAGGTGCAAACCGTCTTGACCGACACCGAGGGCATCCTTGCCCTGCCAGAAGCCGACGAGCACCGCGCGTCGTCCGTCCAAGTTGAACACGGTTTGCTCGGCGATCGTTTGAGCCAGGGGCTGGAAGGGGGGTGGATCTGCGTTGATACTCCGGGTTGCGAGTTGGTTGAAGGTTCCACGAACTCGAACAGCCACTACGCCGTTGGCCTTTCCCACTGCTTGGGTGATGATCCCCGCCATCGCAGCGCATGGGGTCCCAGGCGCAACGGGCACGTTCGTACGTGCACGGAACCTGATCGCTTGCATGAATGGCGTCCGAGAGTCGAGGTCCGCTGCACGGGGTAGACCGTCGGGTCGCACCTGATAGACGGTGCCACCGACCATCACGAGTTCACCGTCGAGATCGGCGAACGTACCGAGACCTAGCGTCTGCCCCTGTGCAATGTCGCCTACCGCCGCTAGTCCGGTGAAGTCCGGCTGGGTGAGATAGTCGTAAGTTCCTACTTGGATCAACTCCGCCGCTTGATCATCTGCGGCCCGAGCGGCCGGCGCCGCAGATGAAGAAGCTATAGCGATCAACGCGCCGACGAATGCGATCAGACGAGTGGAAGCACGCGCCATCGAAGTATCAACTATCCCGCAGTGCGATGAACGTGAAGGCCGCGATCACCACGGCTATCGCACCGGCAGCGAGCAGGATGAGGGTCAGGCTATCGAAGCCGATGGCGATTCCTCGTACTAGCCCCGCGCCTGTGAACATGACTACGGCGAAAATCTGCAAGAAAAGTGAGAAACGAAGTCGACCACGTTCGTCCATGTCCGAACCGTAGCGCCTAGTACTTCAGGAGGTGATGTCCTTGCGATCGAAGCGAAGGACGGCTAAGGCCATCAGGAGTGCGAATGCGACCAGGTTGTAGGCCGCACCGATCGCCATCTTATCCCAGGCGATCACCGGATTGAGGGCATCCACCCACGCTGCTCCGTAGTCCGTGGGGAGAAGTCGACGGATATCGCCGAGCGCGTCGATGGCGTCGAGGATGTTGAAGATGATCACCACGATCACCGCTGTGCCGACGGCGCCGAGCGGGACGTCGGTGAGGACGCTCATCAAGAAGGCGAATCCGGCGGGGAACAACAACGTAATCGCGATATAGGTGGTGATGATCGAGAGTCGTTGAACCGACTCTCCCTGGGAGAGCGCCCCTCCGAACGGGCTGGCGAGCGGCCCGGTACCGAAGGCGATCGCACCGATGGCCCACGATGCTAGGACGAGTGTGAGCAACACGATCGCGGTCAGGATGAGACCCACAACCGCCTTCGTGCGCAGCAACCGACGCCGGGGAACCGGTGCGACCAGCAGATAGCGCAGAGTCGACCAGTTCGCCTCGCTCGCGACGGTGTCTCCGAGGAACATCGCAGCGATGATGATCAGGAGGAAACCGGAGGAGAACAGCAGCATGGTCAATGAGAAGTTCCATGCACCACTCGTGGCGAGACCGACGAGGTCGAAATCGCCATCGCCGAATCCGCCGCCGCCGTCACCACTTCCGCCTTCGGACGAAGGTCCGAATTTGACCGCCGCCACCACGATGAGCGGCAGTGCGATCACTAGAAGGAACGCAACGAGGGTTCGTCGCCTCTTGACCTGCCGGATGAATTCGATCCGTATACCCAGGGTGTCGCGACGTTCGTAGTCCAGGGTGGGTGAGCTCATGAGGTCACCACCTCGTGTCCTTCGCCCACGATCTCCATGAATACGTCCTCGAGTCGTGCACCCGATCGACCAGCCAGTAACTCGGCGACAGTGCCCTGCGCGATGAGCGTGCCGTGATGCATGACCACCACGTGCGAGCATGTTTGCTCGACTTCGCTGAGCAGGTGCGAGGAGATCACCACCGTACGTCCCGTGGCGGCGTAGTCCTTGAGAACCTGTCGCATCTCACGGATCTGGGGCGGATCGAGGCCGTTGGTGGGTTCGTCGAGGACGAGAACATCGGGCATTCCGAGCATCGCCTGGGCGATTCCCAGTCGTTGACGCATGCCCTGGCTATAGGTGCGAACCTTCCGATCGATCGCGCTACCGAGTCCGGCGATGTCCAGCACGTAGTCCAACTGCGGATCGATCCGCTCCCTGCCGCTGGCCTGCCAGTACAAACGCAGGTTTTCCCGTCCGGACAGATGAGGCAGGAATCCGGGACCCTCGATGAAGGATCCGATGTGCGCCAGCGTTGCGGCACCGGGAAAGACCGGTTGGCCGAAGACGTACGCATTGCCTCCGGTGGGGAAGATCAACCCCATCACCATGCGCATCGTGGTGGTCTTGCCTGCACCATTCGGGCCGAGTAGGCCGAGTACCACTCCCCGGGGAACGTGGAAGGAGACGTCGCTGACCGCGTGCACGCCACCCTTGAACTGCTTGGACAGGCCTTCGACGGCGATCGGAACGTTTGTCAGATCGATCTGCGATGCGCGCTTCGCCCCCTTGGGGCGCAGTAGCCGCACGATGATGGCGATGAAAGCGCAGACGATGATCGCTACGAGGGGCCACAGCCACACCGGTGGACTCGAGGCGTTGACATCCATCGGGGTCACGGGCAAGGACAGGTTGGGTGTTGCGAGCGAGATCGTGTACACGGCCGGCCCAGGCGGCATCCGATACGCCTGATCTGTCGTGCCGATCACCAGGGCGAGCCGCTCTCCGGCTGCTACGTCGGCGACGATCGCCGGAAGTTCGACCTGGACGATCGTTGGCTCCGGCCCGATCGAGTCGATGAGAAGCGGTGCGACGAGTCCTTGAGGTAGGACCGGGCGATCCGTCGCACCGATGATCCGCAGACTTGCGAAAAGGGTTACGTCCCGAACTGGGGTTTGGCTGGAGATACCGACGGTGACCGTCGAGGAGCCGATGATGCGGGCTGGCTCGGCTAGTGGGTTGCTGACGAATGTGGCCGATTGATTGGGCAGTGGTAGGGCGAGCAGATTGTCCGCGAGGGCCGCTAGGCCACCCGCGCCGGGAAGCGACGAGATCGCCGCCGGGACCCCTCCAGCTGGAGCGAGCACCTGCTGAGGTGATCCGGCGATCGGCACGGCGCGCTGGGTTTCGCCGAAGATGCCCGGGTAGCTATCCCGCGACAACACCTCGACTTGCGAGTCGCCTTGCCCACCGAAAGCTGAGGCTTCGACCAGCGACACATCGAAGGAGTCGCTCACCGCTGGTCCGCCAGCAAGATGCGCTTGGAACCACTGGGCGTTCAACTCACGCAGTCGAGTCGATTCGTTCACACCTCCGTCGTGTCCCCCGGCATGCCAGACGACCTTCACATTCGGGTTGACCGCACCGATCTGTTCGGCATTCGCGTTGACCTGTCCGAGTGGGAATAGGGAGTCGGATTGACCACCGCCGAGCAGTGTGGGAACGGTGATGCGGTCGGTAATGCTTGCTGGTGATGACGACGCCATGAGTTCACGTGCTCGATCGGTGAGCACTCCCTGCGCGGCAGCCGCGGAGTAGGCGGCGCACCAGTCAGGAGAGAAGCGCCCGCAGTCGGTCACCTGACCGTCGTTGGTCGTGAGTCCCGCACTGAAGAACAGGCCACTCCACAACTGCTTGAAGACACCCACGTCTGGTGAGTCAATCGCCGATTGACCGAAGAGGGATGTCTGAAGGTCGTTCCAGGTGATGTCTGCGCTGATCGCGTCGACTCGATCGTCGTAGCCGGCGATCATCAATGACAATGCACCGCCATAGGAACCTCCGGCGAAGCCCACGCGAGGATCGCCGGGAGCGTCCTGAACAACCCTTTCCAGTGACGCGAGGTAGTCGATGATCGATGCGGCATCGGCCACCTCGAATTGCGGTGCGTTCATGGAGATGGTGCCGGTGGAACTACCGAAACCGCGCGCTGTGTAGGCGAGTACCACGAAGCCCCGATCCACCAGGAACTCGGCTTCGGTGATCAGGGATTCTTTACTGCCACCGAAACCATGCGCCAGGACGACCGCCGGGGCTGGAGTGGTGCTCGGCAGGTAAAGATCGGCGTCGAGTCGCACGGGCGCCTGATCGATTTCGCTGAGCGGACCGCCGTCGATCGTGAGAGCTGTGGGAGTGAGGGCGGCCGCCGTTGGCGCCAAGGCGATGGTGAGGAGAACTGCCGCGAGAGCGAACAGTCCCCGTCGAAGCATTCATCGAGCATAAGTGGAGCGTCAGGGTGATGCTCGGTGTGGTTCGTCTCCGCGCAGCAGGTCTTGTTGGACCTGAGCCCATTCGTAGCCCTCGCCTGTCGGGGTCAGAACCCAGATGAGATCGAAGCGATCCTCGGGCCAATGGTCGGGAACTTCGCCTGAGTTGGTAAGGGGAAATGCTCGAACGAATGCCGGGATGCTGCCGTGATGCCAGACGATCAGAGTCGGGTCGGATGAACTGCGCAATCGATCCACCAATGGCGAGTAGTCCTCCGGCACTGTCTGGGCGTCGATCTCCAGACCGAGTCGATCCGCGGTAGGCAGCGCGGTGTCGTGTTCACGTTTGCTCTTGTAGCTGTGGCTCGGCGCGGTGGCTATCACCTGGGTCGGTTGGGCGAGAGGCGTTCGCGTGTTGGCGAACAGCGCGGCGAGGGCGCCGGCGCGTGTCCAGCCACGGACGGACAGCGAGTGGTCGTCGTGCTCACCCTCAGGCGTGACGCCCTTCTCCAATTTGTCGGGCTTCTCCGCATGGCGGATGAACATCACGGTTTCCATGGTTCAACTCGCGAGGAGCGCGTCGATGCGCGAGGACAGGGCAGGTGCCGGCTGGGCGCCGATGATGCGGTCGACCACTGCGCCATCCTTCGCGAAGACCAGAGTGGGGATACTTCGAGCGTCGTAGGTTTGCGCGGTCCGAGGATTGTCGTCGACGTTCACCTTCACGACCTTGATTCGTCCGGCGTACTTCGAAGCAAGTTGTTCGAGCACCGGCGCAACCATCCGGCACGGACCGCACCACGGAGCCCACAGATCGATGAGGACCAGTTGCTTGGTGTCCAACGCGCTGACCATGGTCTGGTCGGTCGCATCGACGATCCAAGGCAGCGGTGTCTTGCATGCCGCGCATTGGGGCTTGCCCGCGGCCGACCCAGGCACCCGATT
>JBMTHB010000018.1:0-12603 GCA_049435845.1 Candidatus Nanopelagicales bacterium
TCCCCGAGCGGTCGGTGGCTCGCGGTGAGACGGCGAAGATGCCGATCACCGCAGTGATAACACCGATCGCCGGAATGATCAGCGGGAGGACGAGACCTAGTTCACCGAACGCCGCGCTACCGAGGATGAGCGCAGCGACGAGTACCACTGCGTAGGACTCGAAAAGGTCCGCAGCCATACCGGCGCAGTCGCCCACGTTGTCGCCCACGTTGTCGGCAATCGTGGCGGCGTTGCGCGGATCGTCTTCGGGAATGTTCTGCTCGACCTTGCCGACCAGGTCCGCGCCGACGTCGGCGGCCTTGGTGAAGATGCCACCACCCACGCGCATGAACATCGCGAGCAGAGCAGCTCCGAAGCCGAAGCCTTCGAGCACCTTGGGAGCCTCGCCCGCGTAGACGAGCACCACCAGAGCGGCACCGAACAGGCCGAGACCGACGGTGAACATGCCGGCCACGCCACCGGTGCGGAAGGCGATCCGCATTGCGCGCTGCTCGCCGGACTCCCTGGCGGCTGCGGCCACGCGCACATTGCCGCGGACGGCCAGCCACATGCCCATATATCCGGTGATGCCCGAGAAGACCGCTCCCACGAGGAAGAAGATGCTGCGCCCGATCCGCTCGGAGTTGGTCTCGGCCGGCAACAGGAAGAGAAGGAAGAAGACGACCACCGCGAAGATGGACAGCGTCTTGAACTGACGATTGAGGTAGGCGGACGCGCCCTCCTGGACGGCGCCGGCGATCTCCTTCATCCGCGACGTTCCCTCGCTAGCGGCGAGCACCTCGCGGACGAGGATCCCTCCCACGACGAGGGCGGCGAGCGCGATGACGCCCACGATTACGACGAGAACGACGTTGTTCCCGGTCAACTCGATCATGATTCTCCTCGGTGTCGGCTCCGGCCGAGCTCATCTCGGGGATGCCCCGAGCAAGCGCCCGCCTCGCGATCCGGCGAAGTCTACGCAGGACCGGGCGCCGTGTCTGCCCGGGTACGCGATGAAGGACGGTGCAGTGAAGTGGCCTTCACCACAGTTCCGTCGGTGCAGACGGAGACCGATCAAGCGGCGAGGACTACGGAGCGAGCGCGGTCTCCAGCGCATCGTGGATCGGGATGACCACGTCCAGACCGGTCAAGGAGAAGACCTTCAGCACACGGGGGGATGTGATCACCAGATCCAAGGAGCCCTCCTGCTCTCTGAGGTGCTTGAACGCGATCACGAATATTCCTAGGCCGGTGGAGTCCATGAAGGTGACGTCGCTGAGGTCGACGACCACTCGAGCGCCGGGTCCGACTGCGGCCTCGATCGGCGTCCGTACGTGCTCGGCGGTGTGAGCGTCCACTTCACCGGAGACCGTGATGACCCGCGCACCGGCGCGGTCGGCCGCACTCACCGCGAACGGCGCTGGTTCGGGCACGGCCCCACCGTGGCACACCCCGAGGTGACAATGAGGCGATGTTCGAGCAATCGGTGGCTGGCAAGGCAGCGGCACTCGCCGCGCTGGACGCGTGGACGGCCACGCAGCCGGCCGCACTCAAGCACGTGCTGCACGTGCCGTCACGCACCGGGGAGACCGCAGCGTGGCCGACGTGGGTGCCCGCGCCCGCGGTGGAGAGGTGGCGGGAGATCGGTATCGCCGCACCGTGGGTGCATCAGGTCAGCGCCGCCCAGGTAGCGCACGGCGGAGAGCACGTGGTCGTCGCGACGGGCACCGGATCGGGAAAATCACTGGCCTTCGCCATGCCGATCGTGGCGTCCTTGCTCACTCCGCCGGCCATGCGACGTGGTTCCTCACTGCTCAATGAACCGTGTGCGCTCTACCTGGCCCCGACGAAGGCGCTGGCGCACGATCAGTTGCGCGCGTGGTCGGAATTGGCCATGCCGGGAGTCCGGGCTGCGGCGGTGGACGGCGACACCTCTCCGGAGGATCGCACCTGGGCCAGGCGCCACGCCAACGTGCTTCTGACGAATCCGGACATGCTCCACTATTCACTGCTTCCCGGACACGAGCGCTGGTCTCGGGTCTTCCGCAATCTGCGGTACATCGTCGTCGACGAATCCCACGCCTACCGCGGAGTCTTTGGGTCGCACGTCGGCTTGGTGCTGCGCCGGCTCAGGCGCATCGCAGCCCATCACCGCAGTTCACCTGTGGTGATCGCGGCCTCGGCTACGTCGGGGGAACCGGCGCGCAGCACCGAACGGCTGATCGGAGCTCCCGTGGTGGCGATCACCGAGGACACCTCGCCATCGGCCGAGCGCACCGTCGTGCTGTGGCAACCGACGCCGGAATCCGACGACCAAGGGGCGTCGGCTACCCGCGAGGCTGTGACTTTGACGTCAGCTGCGGTCGACAACGGCTGTCAGGTACTGACCTTCCTCCGTAGTCGTCGGGCCGTGGAATACGTCGCATCGTCAACCCGCGAGAAACTGGGCGTAGCCGAGGACCGTGTAGCCGCGTACCGCGGCGGATACCTACCCGAGGAACGACGCGTATTGGAAAGCGGTCTACGCAGCGGCGATCTTCGGGCGCTGGCCACCACGAACGCTCTGGAACTGGGCATCGACATCTCCGGGGTGGATGCCGTCATCACCGCCGGCTGGCCCGGAACCCGATCATCTCTGTGGCAGCAATTCGGTCGCGCAGGTCGCGGGGATGCACCGTCGATTGCGGCCTTCATCGCACGCGAGGACCCACTCGATACCTATCTGGTGGAGCACCCCGAAGCTCTCACTGCGCGCCCATTCGAAGAAACCGTCTTCGATCCGTCCAATCCGCACGTGTTGGCTCCGCACCTGGCCGCCGCGGCGAGCGAACTGCCGATCACCGACGACGATCCATTCCTGCCTGCCGGCTCGAGTGACGTTCTCGCCGAACTCGGCGCCCGCGGCATGCTGCGCAAGCGCCCCACTGGTTGGTACTGGACGTCGCGCGAACGAGCCCAGGACTTGACCGATCTCCGCGGCACCGGCGACACCGTCCGCATCGTGGAGGTGGGAACTGGTCGCCTGCTGGGAACCGTCGACTCCGCTTCGGCGCACCGTCAAGTTCACCCGGGCGCGGTGTACATCCATCAAGGTGTCGACCACGTGGTGCGCGCGTTGGACCTCGACGACTCAGCTGCGCTCGTCGAAGTGGAGAACGTGGACTACACGACTTTCGCGCGCGACATCAGCGATATCCGCATCCGCGACATCACACGCACGTGGCAGGGTCCTGGAACCAACATGAACATCGGACAAGTCGATGTGATCTCCCGGACCGTCGCCTACGAGATCCGTTCGCTCGATGGCACCTTGCTGGGGATCCGCGACCTCGATCTCCCCGAGCGTGTGCTGACCACGCAAGCGGTGTGGTGGACGCTCGTTGATCGACACACCCAGCACCTGGCGGATCTTCCCGGTTCGGTCCATGCCGCCGAGCATGCGGCAATCGGACTCCTCCCGTTGTTCGCGTCCTGCGACCGATGGGACATCGGAGGTGTCTCGACGGCTCTGCACCCCGATACCGCCATGACCACGATCTTCATCTACGACGGTGTGCCCGGGGGTGCAGGCTTCGCCTTCCGCGGTGCTCAGGTTGCAGCCGACTGGCTCTCCACCACCGCCGAGGCGATCGCCTCCTGCAGGTGCATTTCCGGCTGCCCGTCGTGCATCCATTCCCCGAAGTGCGGGAACGGGAACGACCCCCTGGACAAGGCCGGTGCGATCGATGTGCTGAGGACGGTCGTTCGCTCGCTACCTACCATCCACGATTAGAACCCGGCCCGTGCACCTGCCTCCACCCGGTGCAGCCTGTGAATAGTCGATCGCGAGTCCGCGGTGGTGCACATTCCCCGACAGGACGTTCGTCATCTACGGGATATTCACGTGTGAGCGCTACCGTTGAAGCGTGTCCGGCGCGAGGCCATCGGCGGCGTTCTTCGATCTCGACAAGACGATCTTGGTCAAGTCGAGTTCATTCGCATTCGCTCGACCCTTCTACCGGGAGGGACTGATCGGACGTACGGATGTGATCCGCAGCGCCTACGCACAGTTCATGTTCCATACCTCCGGTGCCGATCACGATCAGATGGAGACGATGCGCGACTACATGTCCAAGCTCGTCACCGGCTGGGAGGTCGAGAAGGTCCAGGCCATCGTCGCCGAGACCCTCGACCAGATCATCGATCCGATGGTCTATCAGGAGGCTCTGGACCTGATGGCCGAGCACCGGGAGGCCGGCCGCGACATCGTGATCATCTCCTCATCCGGCACCGATGTTGTCGAACCGATCGGAGCGCGCCTCGGAGCGGACCTGGCTATCGGTACGCAGGTCGCCATCGAAGAGGGCCGGTACACCGGCGAGATCCTGTTCTACGCGTACGGCGAGGGCAAAGCCGATGCGATGCGTGACCTTGCGTTCGAGCGCGGATACGACCTCGCCGACTGCTACGCCTACTCCGATTCGGTCACCGACGTGCCGATGCTGGACGCTGTGGGATATCCGGTTGCGGTCAATCCGGACGCCAACCTGCGGGCTCTGGCTCACGAACGTGGCTGGCCGATCGTGGATTTCCAGAAGCCAGTGGCCATGCGGCGTGCGATCGAACCGCGTCAAGCTATGGCCGCTGGCGCGGGAGTCGCAGTGGGTGCTGTCGCGTTAGGCCTGACCTGGTACCTCCGCCGACGCGCATTGCGCGCCTAGCGCAACTGCGCTGGCGAACCAGCGCAGGTAGTCATCAACTTTGCCGCTCTCGTAGTCCCGCAGCGCGCGCACGTATGCGGGTCGACCCACCTGCATCATCCCCGCCTCGGGTATCGAGAACAACGACGGATCGACGCCGCGAGCGGCGAATACGACGCGCACGATCGCGCGTCCAACCAACCCCGAGCCCCACACGAAAGGACGTCCTCCCACTAACTCAGCGTGTGCAATGCCCGCGACGGCTACAGCCGGCACATCGGCGGAGTCCGTCGCGAGGTCGGCGAGCAGGGACAGGCGCTGCGCCGGATTCGCAGGGGCCGGACCGAGATGAAGCGGATCATCGGACACCTCACCTGCGATCCGCGGGCGTCCGAGTAGGTCCGGTGCCAAGTGGTCGTGCGCGGCGAGGGTGTGCAGTCGCGCGAGCACCTGCAGAGGCGCACTGGTCCAGGTGTCGGCGAGCAGCGGCGCCTCACCGGTCACCGCCTGGGCCGCAAGAAGGACCCGACCCATCGGTGAGTCCTCGACGTGCGCGATGTCGGCACCTTCCATCGTCGCCGATTCCCGCGCCCCGCGGATAGTCGAGGCGAGCGCCACCTGGCCAGCGGCTGCGCGGATATCCCGTCGCCAGAGCAGGTCGTCGATCGCAGCGCGCGCCGCGGACAGACTCTCGGCGACCGGCGGAACGAGCGTCCACTGCATCAGCGCTTGCCCGAGCTGACCGGTCACCCGACCACGCTAGCGGGGTGCCGTTGACCTATTTCCCTCACGCCGCGGTCGGGTATTTGGTTAGGTGGAGTTCAATCGACCACCTGGGAAGGAATGGACGTGGGCAACGACGCACTCGAGAACCTGCTGCAAGAGGACAGGGTTTTCCCGCCGTCCGCTGAGTTCGCGGCCCAGGCGAATGCGAGCGCTGCGATGTACGACCAGGCGGCACAGGATCGGCTCGGTTTCTGGGCCGACCAGGCTCGCAATCTCACGTGGGCAACCGACTTCACCCAGACACTGGATTGGTCGGATGCTCCTTTCGCGAAATGGTTCGCCGACGGAAAACTGAATGTGGCCTACAACTGCGTGGATCGGCATGTCGACGATGGCCACGGCGATCAGGTAGCGATCCGTTTCGAGGGTGAGCCCGGTGATCGACGCGATGTCACGTACGCGGAATTGAAGGATGAGGTCTGCAAGGCGGCGAACGCTCTCACCGACTTGGGCGTGACTGCGGGTGATCGCGTCGCGATCTATATGCCGATGATCCCCGAGGCGATAGTCGCGATGCTCGCGTGCGCGCGCATCGGTGCCGCGCACTCGGTCGTGTTCGCCGGCTTCAGCGCCGAGGCCCTCCGCAGCCGTATCGATGATGCGCAGGCGGTGCTGGTCATCACGGCCGACGGACAGAATCGTCGTGGCTCGACGATGCCGTTGAAGCCCGCAGTGGACGAAGCGGTTGCAGAGACGCCTTCAGTGCGCAACGTGCTAGTGGTGCGTCGTACCGGTGGCGACGTGTCGTGGGATGACAGCCGCGATGTGTGGTGGCACGACATCGTCGATCGGCAATCCGCGGAACACGAACCGGAAGCCTTCGATGCCGAGCATCCGCTGTTCATCCTGTACACGTCCGGTACCACCGGAAAGCCGAAGGGGATCCTGCACACCAGCGGTGGATACCTGACGCAGGCTGCCTTCACCCACCGGAACGTCTTCGACCTGAAGCCGGATGAGGACATCTATTGGTGCACCGCGGATATCGGATGGGTCACTGGTCACTCCTACATCGTCTACGGACCGCTCGCCAACCGCGTAACCCAAGTTGTCTACGAAGGTACGCCCGATACCCCGAACAAGGACCGCTGGTGGGACATCGTCGAACGGCACAAGGTGACGATCCTGTACACCGCACCTACGGCGATTCGTACTTTCATGAAGTGGGGCGATGAGCTCCCGGCTTCGCATGACCTTTCGTCCCTTCGACTGCTCGGCTCGGTAGGGGAACCCATCAACCCCGAAGCCTGGATGTGGTACCGGGAAGTGATCGGCGGGGGCACCTGTCCGATCGTCGACACCTGGTGGCAAACCGAGACCGGCGCGATCATGATCAGTCCCCTGCCGGGTGTGACCGGATGCAAGCCCGGCTCGGCTATGGGTGCCTTGCCCGGGATCGGGATGGCCGTGGTCGATGACGCGGCGACGCCGGTCGGCAACGGAGGCGGCGGCTACCTGGTGCTCACCGAACCGTGGCCTTCGATGCTGCGCGGGATCTGGGGTGATCCGGAACGATTCAAGGAGACGTACTGGTCACGCTTTCCCGGCATGTACTTCGCTGGCGACGGCGCCAAGTTGGATAACGACGGCGCCATTTGGTTGCTCGGTCGCGTCGACGACGTCATGAACGTATCCGGGCACCGCATCTCCACCACCGAGGTCGAGTCGGCACTCGTATCTCATGAAACGGTGGCCGAGGCCGCGGTGGTGGGAGCCAGCGACGAGACCACCGGACAGGGAATCGTGGCATTCGTCATCTTGCGTGGCGGTGTGCCCGACGAGACCGCGAAGGGCGAGCAACTGGTCAAGGATCTTCGCGACCATGTTGCGCGGGAAATCGGTCCGATCGCGAAACCTCGACAGATCATGGTGGTCCCCGAACTACCGAAGACCCGGTCCGGCAAGATCATGCGGCGCCTGCTTCGCGATGTCGCAGAGCATCGCGACATGGGTGATGTGACCACCCTCGCCGATCCCACGGTGATGAACCTCATCTCCTCCGGGCTGGAAACGAGTTCGGGCGAGGACTAGGCCGGTTGCACCAAACACAGCACGTTCCCTTCCGGATCCGTGCACCTCACCCACGACGAACCTGCCTCCACGATCGGCTCTGCATCGATCCGACTGCCCCCCAATGCGAGGGCACGGTTCACCGCCTGCTCGACATCGTCCACGTGCACGTCGATGTGGACCGTGGACTTGTGATGCTGCGCGGGATCGGGCACGACCTGGAACACCAGGCGTGGACCCGCATTGCTCGGATGGTTCGCAGCCCAATAGTGAGCGTCCAGCACCTCACACTGGTCATAGCCGAGCAACTCGGTCCAGAACCCTGCGACCTTCGCCACATCACGACAGTCGATGGTCACATCTATCCGCACGATCATGGGTCAAGACGCTAGTCGCCGTGACGACGCGCACCCCACAGCGCTAACCTGCTCGCGATAGATCACCGTGCACGGGCGCCAACTACGGAGGAGCCATGGCAGACCAACCAAGCCTGGGATCGCTCGTTTCCAACGTCGTTCGCGACGCGAAGACGCTACTCACCGCCCAGGTCGCCCTCACCCGCTCCGAAGTGCAGCGGGCAGGCCAGCAGGTTGCGGTCGTCTCGGTTTTCGGGCTCATCGCGCTCGGTGCGCTGACGGTTGCAGGTCTCTTCGGACTCGTAGCCCTCGCCCTGGGTCTGGCGGCACTCGGACTGCCGGAGTGGGCGGCCTTCTTGGTGGTCACCGGAATCCTGGTGGTGATCGCAATCATCGCGGCGCTGATCGCAAAGGTCCGATCGAGCAAGATCACTGGGCTCCACGTCGCCGAGCAGGAATGGAAAGCAACGTCCGATGCCGTATCGCAGGCCATCGGGCAACCTGCGCTCGGCAAGTGACGTCGAGGGTGTCGTCCTGTCCATCAGCAGTGAACGGCCTCGTGATCGGCTAGGACGTCCACTCGATCCCGGTGATCCGAGGTCGTTTCCCTCGGTACCCGAGCGCGCGAAGATCACCGCGCAACAGGCATGGGTTGAGGCGCTGGATTACCTGGATCGGGGGCTGCCCTTCCACGCACACGAAGTCTTCGAGCAACGGTGGAAGGCGTGTCCGAGCAGCGAGCGCGATGCGTGGCAAGCGCTGGCGCAGTGGGGCGCCGCCGTGACCCAGCAGGCGCGCGGCAATCCGATCGGTCAGCGTCGACTCGCTGAGCGCGCCCGCGATCGTCTGCTCTCGGCCGCCAGGCGGAACTCGATTCCCGATGTCGTCGACACGCAGTACGTACTGGAGTCCCTAGCGCAGCTCACATGATCCGGTCGAGACGGCCCGATCGGCGGAACCGAGCGCATCGAGTGCCGCACGGATCTCATCCACGGTCAATGCGTAGGCGGTGTCTTGCTCCTCAAGCCCAGAGGCAAAGACCATTCCCTGGACGTCGCCAAACTCATCGGTGAGTGGTCCGCCGGAGTTGCCCTGCTCGACCGAGGTGCGCAGCACATAGACATCACGTTGCACGCCGGATTTTCCGTAGATGGATTCACCGCGCGCATCCACGCGAGCGCTGACCCGGGCCGACACTGCCGCGAACCGCTCGCCGCGAGGGAAGCCTGCGACAACGGCTCCCTGATTCGGCTGCAACCCGGTGCTAGCAAGCCGAGCCGGGCGAGCCTGCAGACCCCGAGTCCGGATCACGGCAACGTCCTTATCGGGATCGAAATAGACGACCGACGCGCGTGAGGAGGTTTGCGCCGGTCGAACGCGGACGAGCAATTCGTCCACTCCAGCCACTACATGGGCGTTGGTCACGATCAACTCAGGACCGACCGCGAATCCCGATCCGGAGACGATGGAGTCACAGGCCGGCGCGGTCCCCGCAATGCGCACTGTCGAGTCCCGGATCACCTCCACCGCTGCCTGCGCGGCCTGCGGTGCAGGTGCATCCACGTCGTTGCCCGGCAGATCGGCCAATCCCGCGAACACCCGTGGTGCGGCCGTCGCAGCGACCACATCGCCGAGGCCATCGAATGCCGACCGCGCTGCGTCGGGCAACAGGGAGTCCATCGTGCCGAGCACGATCGAAGCGTTGACTTGACGCGTCGCTTCACTGCGCGGCAAGTAAGCCACCACACTGGCCACCACCCAGGCAACGAGCGCCAAGGCCAAGACATTCAATGCGGCGCCTCCGACGTTGTCCACGAATCGCGCCGGACGCCAGGTGATCGATCCTCGGAGCCGGCGCCCGAGCATCGAAAGGAGTGTCTGGCCGACCAGGGCACTCACCAGCACACCGACAGCCACCGTGATTATCCGCGTGATGCCCGATGACATGAAACGCTCGACCAGGTCCGGAAGCCACAGCACCGCCAGCAGGGCACCTCCGAGGAAACCGAGGAAGGACAGTGCACCGCTCACGAAACCCTGTCGCCAGCCCACCAACGCGAAGACGATGAGGGCGCCGATCATGAGCCAATCGACAACGTTCAGGGTTCCACCGCCACTTCCCGCTCGATCGGCCACGGGATCGACCAGCCCGACCGGTCGAGTATGGAATCCAGCACCCCGGCGGTGAATCCCCACACCAACATGTCGTGAACGGTGAAACCCGGTCCTCGATACCCCGACGGATGCACGACGGTCACCCGATTCGACGGGTCACGAAGAGAGTCGAGAGCCACCCACTCCACGCGTGAGACTTCGAAGGGATCCTGCACCGAGATCGGCGACTCACCACCGAGGAACCCCAATACTGGCGACACTACGAAGTCGCTCACCGGAACCCACAGATCCGGCAACAGTCCGAAGATCGTGACCGCACCCGGATGCACACCGATCTCCTCTTCCGACTCACGCAGCGCAGCTGCCCGCGCGTCTGCATCGTGGGTTTCGACCGCTCCTCCAGGGAAAGCAGGTTGCCCCGAGTGCACCGCTCCACCTCGAGCTCGCTCGATCAGCACGACCTCGCGCTCACTGCTGAACAGGATGAGCACCGCAGCATGTCGACCCTCGCCGTCGTTGGGTGCGAACCTCGTCACTTCATGTGTCGTCACGGTCGGTACTACCGAGATGAGCGGGCTCAGCCACTCAGGTAATCGTGAGACGACAGAGTCGTCGATGTAACCGCTGCGGCGCCATGCAGGGGGCGTCATCGACGGACGCCGAGATACCGATCCAACAGTGCATTGAAGTAGTCGGTGCTGGGCAGCGCCCCATCGTGGCGCCCCATGATCACGCCCTGCTCGTTGACGAAGAAGGTGACAGGTGGACCGGAGATCCCGAGGAGTCCGCGGATCTCACCGGGCTGATCGACGACTGAAGGAAAGTCGGTACCGAAGGCGGTGAGCATCTCCAACGCGTCAGCATCCTGATCTTGGATGTCAATTCCCAGGAATTGGACTTGGCCGCGCAGGTCCGCCGCCGCGGACGTCAAGATGGGCATCTCAGCGATGCATGGCGGACACCACGACGCCCAGACATTGATCACCAACGGCGTTCCGCGCAATGTCGACAGGTCCACATCCGGTCCGTATCCCAGGCAGGGGTACGTCACGGACGGAAGACCGGGGATCGCAGCATCCGGGTTGGCCGCTTCGGGGGGACACGGATCCAAGGCGGCTGCGTCGATGAGCGGGATCAACGCCGGGTCCTTAGCAGTCGAAACAGACTCGACCGAAGATTCCGGCGCACTGCTGGGTGCCAACTGTTCGGTCGCTGCCGAACCCGAGCACGCTGCAACCAACCACGCGGTGGCCGCGACGAGGGATAGCCGGGTGAGAACGACCGTCACGCTCGCCCCTCGGTTCGCACTAGGGCCTCGGCCTCGGCTGCGTCGGTGGGACCTTCTCCGTAGCTCGGGCACAACGAGGCAACTGAGCAGGCTCCGCATGCAGGCTTGCGAGCGTGACACACACGTCGTCCATGCCACACGACATAGTGCGAGAGCATCGTGTAGTCCTTAGCCGGAAAAAGTGCCGCCACATCAGCTTCGACTTTGTCGGGATTCTTCTCCGTGGTCCAACCGAAGCGCCGCGCCAGTCGCCCGAAATGCGTATCGACCGTGATTCCCGGGATACCGAATGCATTTCCGAGCACAACATTCGCAGTCTTGCGCCCCACACCCGGGAGGCTGACCAGCGCATCGAGGTCCGCCGGGACGTCACCTCCGAAGTCATCGCACAGGCGTTGCCCGATCTGTTGGATCGTCTGCGCCTTCTGTCTGAAGAATCCGGTGGGCGCGATCAGGGTCTCCAAGTCCTGACGGTCAGCGGCCGCGTAGCCCGCAGCATCGGGGTACTTGCTGAACAAAGCCGGCGTCACCTTGTTGACCCGCTGGTCAGTGCACTGCGCACTCAGCACAGTCGCGACCAGCAACTCCAGCGGCGTCCGGAAATCCAACTCGCAGTGCGCGTCGGGATAGGTCGCGGCGAGCTTTCGGAATATGGCCCGTGCCTGGGAGCGGTCTGAGACGCGGTCCTCGAGCCGCGTTCCCGCTATCGCCCTGGCAACCATGCCTCCAGGGTATGCGTCTTTCGGGCCACTCCTCGCTCCGCTAGCCTGCCTTCGAGGCCTAGGCCGAATGAGCGGACGAAGGGCAGGTTCGTGGACGACGTCTTGGCGGGAACACCCTTGTTCTCTGCGCTCGATCCGCAGGGAGCCGAAGCCCTGCGCGTGTCACTGCAGGAAATTCGCGTCGCCAAGGGTCAGGAACTTTTCCGGGAAGGGGAGCCAGGCGACCACCTCTACGTGATCCTCGAGGGCAAGGTGAAGTTGGGTCAGGGATCACCCGATGGTCGTGAGTCGCTCATGGCCGTGCTCGGCCCCGGGGAGATGTTCGGGGAGTTGAGCCTGTTCGATCCAGGGCTGCGCACTTCCACCGCAACGGCGCTAACCGAGGCCACCGTGTTGGCACTCGGCAACGAGCAGTTGATGCCGCTCCTCGAGGGACGACCGGAGGTAGCGGCTGCGCTACTCCAGGCGCTCGCCCGACGTCTGCGTCGCACCAACGAAGCGATGGCCGACCTGGTCTTCTCCGATGTTCCTGGTCGCGTGGCCAAGGCACTCATGGAACTCGGCGAGAAATTCGGAACACTCACTCCCGAAGGCCTGCTCGTGACTCACGACATGACCCAAGAGGAGATCGCGCAACTCGTGGGAGCCTCGCGGGAGACAGTGAACAA
>JBMTHB010000019.1:0-12544 GCA_049435845.1 Candidatus Nanopelagicales bacterium
GGTACGGATGTGGATATCACAACCGTCATCTCCCTCACTCCGGCGGATCCCCGGGACTAATGCATCATGCGTTCCTCATGGATTCGACGGTTGTCAACGCCACTGGCTGCAACGGCCTTGTTCTTGAGTGGTCTTGTCTCGATGGAATCAGCGCAGGCTGCGCCGAACACGCTGGAAACACTTGATACCGACTCCTCTGCGTTTCCGCGTGCCTGTCGGGAGCCACTTACCTTCATCAAGGAGTTGCGTCCTGAGGCCGAAAGAGAGCTTCAGTTTGTGAGACTGGCGGGTGAGGTGGTTGATCTTGATACCTGGCGGGCACTGGGCGGCCCAGTAGAGATCAACTCATGGCAACTGAGGTTCCATTCCCTAGGGTGGCTGATCCCGGTGGCCCGTTCCGCGCCGAGCATCGCGGTGCAGCGAGTCGTGGATCACGCCCGAGCATTCCCCGACCCGGGTTTCCCGACTGCGGGTAATAACCAGCTCGGGTGGACGCTTGGTCAGATCCGCCGGCGACTCGTCACTATTCAGTGCCTTCATGAACTGACCGGTGATCAGCGATTGATCCCTATCGCAATGCAGCTGGGTGACGCGATCATGGACGACCAGCGCTATTTCGGATGGCCGCTTTACCATCCACACAACCACGGAGCGCAAGCGATCCTTCAGTTGACAGCTGCCGGGCGTCATTTCGATCGACCGGACTGGGTAGCCAAGTCCCAGCTTCGTGCTCGCGAAGACAGCGCGCGGGTATTCGACGCATGCGGCATGCCGGGTGAGCAATCCAGTTCGTATGCCTGGCTGAACGTGACGCTGTGGTCCCGGATTGCTCGTGTGACGAACATCCCTGAGCCACGATTCGCCAGCCAGGCGGTGCGCAGCCTGGTTCGCCCTGATGGATTCTTGGAACCCATAGGCGACGGCAAAGCGCGCAATCAGCCACCGTCCGGCGCGACTTTGTGGTGCCCTGAGTTGGGTTGGGCGGCGGGGACGGATAACGGCACCCACTATTCGATCCGGTTCGGATCCAGTCGCGTAGACCACGGTCACGACGACCATGGATCGATAACCTGGTTTGCCGCGGGTGTCCCCGTCCTGACTGAGCGAGCAACCGCATCGAAGCTGACACCGAAAGCCAAGGCCGCATCGTCGCGGGCATCATCGCATTCGGTTTTCGAAGTGGAAGGACGAAAAAAGGTACCAGCGATGACAGGAGAAAGGCGGGGTCCGCGGACCTTCATACTTGAGACGAGCGAACCGGTGCCACATACGCGCACTGTCACGATCGGTGATCGGCAACTCCGAGTCCATGATCGTGCTTCCACCAGTGGGGATTCGGGCAGATGGATTCAGCACTGGCAACTAGATGCGCGTTGGCAACCGGTGTCCGGCTTGCCAGGTCGATTCACCGATTCGATGGGAAACCGATTGTCGATCGATTGCCGATTGGACGGAACGGCGTTGCCGGTCAGAGCGGTAGAGGTCGTTTCCTACGTCGATCAGTCGTCGCCTGCGCTGGCGTGGGATGCGCAGTGTCGAACAACAGGTACGGATGTGGATATCACAACCGTCATCTCCCTCACTCCGGCGGATCCCCGGGCAGTCGTTGGCCGGGGAAGCGCTCCCGCAAGGTAGCTAGCCAATGTTCATATCGTGCAGTGAGTTTTCTCGCCTGTCGCTTGGTCAAGTCTCTTTGCCAACGTCCCGATCGCATTGCTTCGTCGCTCACATTCAGCTCGTACCATCGCAGCACCTTGGGATCTAGATCCTCACCCACGAAGGACAGAAGTCGAGTCAGCCCGGCACGCTGATCGACTTGCCAATCAATCAACTCGAACCTCATTGCCGCCCCAGTGGGAAGCGCGGCCTCGGCCTGGCTTGCCTCGACCATGCGCTTACCCCACATGTCCAGCGCCGCGAAGGGATCATCGGGCCCGAAGTTCTTATGTGCGAACGACGTCGCGACATCACGACCGTCACGGATCATGTGTACGAACTTCGCCTTCGGAAGCAGGTGATGCACGTAGTGTGCGACTCGGAGATTGCTGGGTGTCGTGTCGACCCACCGACTATCAGCTCGATGCCCGGAAGTAGCTGATGTGATTCGCAGGATCAAGTCACGGCTCGCTGAGATGGGGTCGGAAGGGAAACTCTGCTCGTATGCGGCTGTGGCCGCGAGCACTTCCTCCCGTGTCATGCTGCGACGCAGCCCCTCCTTTGCCCCCGACGGCTTTGTCCAGGAGAACCAAGAACCGCATACCTTGGCTGCGGTCACTTCGGGCGTCGTTCTCTCCACTCCGGCCAAGGGCCACCCCATTGCCGTGATTAGGGCATCAACTACCCCGAACTGTCCGCTTATGAAACGCAATTCCAGGGGTTTAGTCGCCACCATTCGAGGATGAGATCCAAGTAAGCGTCCTGTGATAGTTGTACCGCTTCGTCCGGTACCGCCAACGAGCACCGGACTCTCCTGAGCCGAGGTCATCGGAGGGCCCGTATCAACTCGTACCAGGCTCGCTCGACGTAGGTGACATCGAACCTCTCGGGGAAGGCTACTGCCGCATCATGTGATGCGCGGTCCCATGATCCGCTGATGGTCGTATTTGCGATGGATTCGACGAGTGCTTGCTCATCGCTATGGATGTATGTGCTCCGGTAGACACCATGCGCGCCAGGCCAATCGAGTAAGGCAGGCACGGCACCGCTCGCCATCCCTTCGGCTGGCGCCAAATGGAAACTCTCATCGTCGGACACCGACAAAATCCAACCGATCTGCTGAAACCACGCTGCGACGTCCCCACCGTACGGCTCGAAAACGACATTGCTCCTCAGTGCGTGGTCCGTCGCGATGGATTCGAAAACCTGTCGGAAATAGGCGCGCTCATCAACCCTCCGCCACACCCACTCGTACTCCCACGGCATCCTGGATTTGATAGACATTCGAAAGCGACCGTCGATGCGACGCAAACGTCGCAGAATCTCGATGGCCCGGTCAGGACGCTTGCGCGCGGGCACCATTCCGAGTAGGCCGAGTCGGAATTCGCATGACGAATACTTTTCTCTCTCCAAATTTCGGCGATCTACGGCATTGGAAATCACGTGGACAACATCAGACTTCCAGCCAGTCCGGGTACGCACTAAATCCGCGTAATGGTCATTGACACATACGACGGCATCCAAGGCTGTCGCGTCTATCTCGGCTATCCAGCCTGCCGTCAACTCGAAGCGATGCAGCCGAACAATCAGGCGCTGCTCAGCCCTTTTGCGTTGGCTATACCAAATAGCGTTGTGCCCAGCCCACTCGCACACGATGACATCCGCCCACTCCACCAGCGCTTCACTGACGACCGGGTCGTGTTCTGCCAATCGGCTCCACTCGTCGATACGGACTTCGAGATCCTTTCTTTGTACCAGCAGATCGACGATCCCCCGCATAAAGCGCAAATCGTGACCGGCAACCACGACTTTGACCTTGCGATCAGGAGCGGATCGCGAACCCGGAAACGCCCGTTTCAGTTCCTCGCCTAATGACTTGCTTGCGCTGGACATCGTGAAGTGTCGAGCAACCTGGCGGACATGGTCTCGAGCCGCAGCGACCAATGGGGGGTCCTCGGCCACGGCTGCGAGAACGTCGATGACATCTTCGAACCGTTCTGCGAACAGCGGGTAGTCGGCCCCAAGGAGTCGCTCGTGCATGGGTGTTCGGTTGAGTAGCGGAGGGACACCCATCGAGGCGTACTCCAGTACCTTCGTCGACAACTCCAGCGACCCGAGCAGACGCGGAGACCGCCACGACAGTCCTATGTCGGATCGAGAGACGATCTCGAGCGCCGCGTCCCGCGGGAGTCCCCCGTGCCACACGACCCCGGGTGTCCCTTTCAAGCCCTCCATCATGCGCTCCCGGTAACCATCCGGTCCGTCATGGATCTTGTCGCCGATGCATTCGAGTCGGGCCGTTACGCCTCTGTCGCGAAGCGTGGCGGGTAGTTCGAGCATCTGCCAGGTATTCCAGTCGGGTGCGAACTTCCCCGAATAGACCAGGGAAAGAGTTGAATCACCTCGATCGACTTCCCTTCGCAACTGCGGATCGGGGATGATCGGTTCGAGGAGTGTGGTTTTGCCTTGGGCATTCGGAAACGCGACCTCAATAAACGATCGTATTTCCGGTGTTTGGCACAACACGCGCCTGCTACCACGGACAACAATCTCGATATCCCCGCTGTCCGTTGCGGACAGTGCTGTAGCCGACTGTGGGATATCGGTGAGATATGACCACACCTTCCTGCACAGTTCGGTTTGTTGCACTGCGGACACACACGCAGCCAAGCCGCGGACAATGACTAGGTCCGCTGTGCGTTGACGATCGAGAGCAACGAGTTCCCTGGCTGCGCTGTCCGGTGTCAAGCGTTGCGAGGTCTGTTCGATGAGGGTGATCGAGTCAAAGTGATTTAGGGGTTCTAGGAGCCGGCCGGTGACGATGGGTGCCTTCAGTAGAACCGTGACATCCACTCCTGCTCGTACCAAACATTCAGCCGTGGATGCAAGCCAAATCGAAGAACCATCGATCAGGTTCATGTCGACATCCGCGTACACCAGTGCGTGCAATTTCTGGCTAAGCATCGCCATCACCGCTAGCGACTCGTGCGGAGAGGGAACACCGCTCTTTGAGCAAGGTTGCAGGGTCGACGTGCCCATCCCATTCGTCTGGATCGATAACGACGTCGCAGCCATGTGCGAAATCGATCAATCCCGGACTCGTTGTCGGATCGAACACGAGCACCAGCGGTCGACCGAGCTGCTCGCACACACCTCGGAGGGCAAGAAGACTTTGCTCACGTCGGCCTTCTCCAGGCTGACCCAGGGGAAACCACGGGGATCCGAGCTCTCCGACGCGAGCATCGACAACCACTAGATCGGCATCCAGGGTCTCCATAAGCGTTCCGGCATCGTGGGGAAGTGCTCGCGAAACGTGGGCGCTGCGCTCCAATCGATCGACCGTGACATCGGGGGCGATAACGAGTACCGATGGGCGATCGTCGACGGTGAGGACGCGCCGCGGCACGAGCAGTCGGAGAGCTTCCTTCGGCTTGGTCGCTCGGTTCCTCCCCTGTATGGCTCCATCGCGATCAGAAACAATTCGTCCTTCCCGTGATCGCCGGCGTTGGCGGCGAATACGGAGGAGATCGAAAGGTAGTCGCGGTAGGCGTCGAGGGTTGGTGCCCGCCTCGATCACCAATTGCCCCACCGACATCGGCAAAGATGTCTGCAATTTGGCGAGTGAACGTTCGGCGCGAAGTGCACGTTGACGTTCTTCTTGTAGTTCACTCTCCAACTCGGCGACGCGGCCCTCGGCTTCTTCGGTCATCGACGTCCCGCGCCCTTCATGAACGCCCATGCGGACTCGTGCCCGTCCACGAGTGCTTGAGAGATGCGGGTGCCCGCGTTGCCGTCCCAGAGGGAGATCGGCGTCGGACTCGGTGGCGGTTGCGACAAGATCCGATCGACTGCCGGAAGGATGTCCGCAAGCTCCACGAGCACGTTGGTTCCGGCACGGATCGTGATGGGCCGCTCGGTGTTCGGCCGAACAGTCAAGCAAGGGACGCCCAGGACCGACGTCTCCTCTTGCACTCCACCGGAGTCAGTGAGAACTAGAGTCGCGGTCTCCATGGTGGCGAGGAAAGCGCCGTAGCCGAGCGGATCGATCAGTCTGATAGCCGCATGGCGAACGACTGCTTCCAGGCCCTGTCGAGCTCGTGGATGAGCGGGCAGCACGATGGGAATGCATTCGGCCATCTGGTTCAACGTCAGTCCAATCTGCGCAACGCGCTCGGGATCGTCGACGTTCGACGGACGATGCAAAGTCACCAATGCGTACTCTGATGGAAGCTTAAGCTTGTCGCGCTCCTGGTCGAGATCTGCATGGTTTTGCACGAACCGCAGACTGTCGATCATGGGATTCCCGACCAAATAGATACGGGATCCCTCAATACCCTCGTGTGCGAGATTGCCGACCGCATCCTCGCAGGTTGCGAAGAGTTGTGCGCTCGCATGATCGACCATTCGGCGATTGATCTCCTCCGGCATACTCATATCGTGGCTGCGCAGACCTGCCTCGACGTGCGCAACAGGAAGACCGAGGTGAACCGCCGCCAAGGTCGCCGCGAGCGTGGAATTCACATCCCCGTAAACGATCACGCTTGTGGGGTTGGAATTCACGAGTACGGGCGAAATCGACTCGATCACCCGTGCAATCTGCTGGGTGTGGCTTCCGGAACCCACTCCGAGGTTGATCGCAGGCTCAGGCATCCCCAGGTCACGCAATAACGAAGCGGAGAGTGCATCGTCGTAGTGTTGTCCCGTGTGCACCACGAGTTGGTCGACCTGCTGCTGATTGAGAGCCCGAATGACAGGCGCTGCTTTGGGAATGTTCGGACGGGTGCCGATGACGTGGACGAAACGTGGCTTCATGAAGGATTTTTCCAACCCGTGACCAGGTGTCGTAACGTAGCACGGTGCACCTTCGCGGCGTGCGAGCCCTCGCATCCCTGCCGGTCCTGATTGCTGCTTTCGGATATCGATGGCGACGCGGGCGTGGTGCGGTGATTGGCCGCCTGCTGCTCCTCGACAACTTCCCGAGAGTGGAACCGACGCGTGCCGAGAAACAGCGGGTCGCGGATGATCGTCATGAGCGGCTGAGCTATCCGGTCCCGGTTCGCCAACAGCGCCCGCTGCCTGCCGTGACCGATCTGCACAGAGTCGATGGTGCGCGTGTGCTGCATGTGGTGGGGTCGTCGCTCCCGTATGTGCAGGCTGGTTCGACACTACGTACGCACGCGATCGTGAAGACGCAGCGCACCATGGGCCTTCGGGCAAGTGCGGTCACTGCCATCGGCTTTCCCGTGATGCAGGGACACCTGGCACCTCGAGCCGATGAATGGCAAGGGGTCAGTTATCAACATCTGCTCCCGCTGCTTCGCCCCACGCGTGCTGATCGTGACTATGCGCATCTGCTTGAAAGACATGCGCGCAGCAGCGGCGCACAGATCCTGCACGCCACCACAGACTATCCGAATGGTCGAGCAGCAATCTACGCCGCGAAAGCTTTGGATGCGGCCTTCGTTTACGAAGTCCGTGGCTTCATTGAGGATTCGGTCGCAAGTCATCGCGGCGGTATCGTGCAGCAATCTTCGGAGGACTATCGACTTGCACGGACCCGTGAGAACGAAGTCATGCGCGGAGCGGATGCCATAGTGACACTCAGCGAGGGAATGCGAGACGAACTCATCGGGCGCGGCATCGAATCGGCCCGCATCACAATCGTGCCGAATGGAGTTGACGATCGCTTCCTAGAGCCTATGGTCGATCAAAGATCGATGCGCGAACGCTTGCTCCTTGATCATCATGACGTGCTGATAGGTGTGATCAGCACTTTTCATTCCTACGAAGGGATCCCCTTCTTGATCAGCGTATGCGAGCGAGCTCGTCGATCCGGTGTCGACGTCGGCCTTGTTTTGGTCGGGGACGGCGCTGGAATGCCTGCGGTGAGGGCGGCTGCGGGTGAACATAGGTGGATTCGAATGACTGGTCGAATCGAATTCAGCACGATCCGCGACTGGTTCGATGCGATCGACGTCCTTGCCGTACCTCGGGAGGATCATCGCGTCACGCGTCTTGTCACACCACTCAAACCAGTCGAGGCTCTCGCACGCGGACGCGCAGTGTTGGCCAGCGACCTCCCGGCCTTGCGTGAAGTGACCGGTGGCCATGCTCTCTACGTAGCGGCAGGGGACCATGAAGCTTGGGTCAATGCGATTGAGGGGCTCTCCGTTAAGCACTATCGGTGTGAACTGGGCGAGCTGGGACGTGCTTGGGTCGACGCCGAGAGACGGTGGAGCAGGCTGTGTGATCGGTATCTGTCCGTGTACGCTGCCGCATTGAGCGGGCCGTAGTAGCGCTGCTGCGCCGAGTTGGGAAATTGTGGGACAAACCTCGCTTTCGAGAGCGGCAAGTGCTGCTGGGTTGCACGAGGTAGGTGGGCGCCCAAGTTTTCTTCATTACCTAGCTGACACGTATCGCTTGAATGGCTTTATCCGTAATTATGCCCGTGCTCGGGAGGCCACCGGCAATAGACGCACTCGGCTGGGGTTCGCGTGGAATCTGCTCGATCCGGCACTGACGATGGCGGTCTACTGGATTCTTTTTGGCCTGTTACTGCAAGCCCGCGCGAGCGTTCCAAACTACCTGGGCTTCCTGGCGATCGGAGTCTTCGTATTCGCGCTGGTGAGACGGTCGTTGCAGATGGGTGCTCGTTCGGTTTCTGGCAATCAGGGTTTCATTCGGTCGCTCCCGATGCCAGCAGCTGTGTTCCCGGTCACCGCCGTCGTTCAGCAACTTCGTGCGTTCCTTCTGTCCGTTCCGGTGCTACTGGTGATCCTCATCGCCACAGGCGAGCGTCCGTCGATAACGTGGTTGTTGTTCCCCGTTGTGATCGTTGTGATGATTCCCTTCTGCTTGGGTGCCGCACTCTTGCTCGGTCGCTGGGTGCACGGAGCGCCTGATGTCGGGGGAATATTGCCCCTGGCCTTGCGTCTGTGGGGTCTGCTCTCTGGTGTGATGATCCCCGTCACGGATCGGCTAGCGAAAATCGACGCACCGTCGTGGTTGATGGGCCTCGTTGAGGTTAATCCGCCCACGGTGTTCCTGACCTTGGCACGCGGCACCCTCTTGTCCGCAGACGTAGTTCCAGGTATCGACATGTGGGGCTTGGCCGCGGCATGGAGCGCGGGATTGCTCATCGTGGGATCCGTTGTCTTCTGGCGAGGCGAGGGGGGGTACGCACGTGACTGATTTACTCCCATCGTCCACAGACGCGGGACTGTGCGTTGCCCTCGACAGGATCTCGGTAACGTATCGAGTCCGCGTAAAAACGTCCTGGCACGGCAGCTCCAGTATCGAGGTACCCGCCCTGCAGAGTGTGAGTTTGGCCGTGCATCGGGGCGAATGCATTGGGATCATCGGCCGCAACGGAGCTGGAAAATCGACACTGATGCGGGCGATCGCTGGACTGATGCCCTTGAGTGAGGGAAGGGTCTTCGCTCGATCACGCCCCATATTGGTGAGCGTCGGAGGCGCGATGATGCCGCGGCTGTCGGGCTTGGAAAATGTCGAACTTGGACTCTTGGCCCTGGGCGTTCCACCTCGCATGATCGGATCGCGTACGGACAGCATTGTGGAGTTCTCAGGCCTGGAAGACAGCATCCGACTGCCCCTTCGTACGTATTCCAGTGGCATGGTCGCGCGACTAAAGTTCGCCATTGCCACATCGATGGAGCGGGAAGTCCTACTCCTCGATGAGGCTCTCGGCGCGGGTGATGCGGAGTTTCGCGGTCGGAGCGCGGATCGGATCAAGGAACTATGTGACTCGGCCCACGCTGTCTTCATTGTTAGTCATTCAATGTCCACACTCGCGCGCCTGTGCACTCGGGTCGCCTGGCTGGAACGTGGACACCTGCGTGCGGACGGAGCGACGGATGAGGTCGTCGGTCTTTATCGGGAGTGGATTGGAGAGCGCCGGGCCAAGAAGCGTGAGCGTCGACGACGCGGACTCGGTGACAACCTGAGCCAACCACCCGATGATGGTGCGACGTGAGCCCATCGTTGCGAGTCTTGGTCGCGACCACCGTGCATCACCCGCTGGACACTCGGATTTACGTTCGGCAGATCAGGGCCTTGGTCGACGCAGGTTATGACGTCACATATGCCGCACCCTTCGCAGCGCGTGCCGTCACTCCTCCGCCCGGAGTTAAACCTATCGAGCTTCCACGCGCGGCCACGCGGCATCGGCTGGGTGCACTGCGGGCAGCTCGTCGGGTGCTGAGGGAGCAATGCCCGCATCATGATGTCGTCATCATTCATGACCCGGAATTGCTGATCGCCGCTATGGGTATTGACGGTGCCACAGTTGTGTGGGACGTGCATGAAGATGTAGCCGCGAGCACGCAGTACAAGTCGTGGATTCCGATTGTCCTTAGGTCTGCGGCTGCAAGTTCGCTGAGTTGGCTGGAAACGTGGGCGGAGCGACGACATCGGTTGCTGCTCGCGGAAGCATCGTATGCGGATAGATTCGATCGAATTCACCCAGTTGTGCCGAATTCGACGGTCGTTGTGCGTGATGCACTTCCCTCGGGCCCGGGTCGAGCGGTCTGCGTCAGCACCATGACCAGAGCTCGCGGCGCTTTCGATGTCATTGAGGCGGGATGCATCCTTCGTCAACGCGGCATCGCCGTGGATGTCATCGGACCTGCAGAACCGAGTGCGATGGATGCCTTGTATGAGGCGCATCGCCGTGGGGATGTGCGGTGGCATGGACGGTTGTCGCACACCGAGTCGATGAATCTCATACAGGGCGCGACGGCTGGGCTGTCCTTGTTACACGACGAGCACAACTATCGCTTCTCTCAGCCTACGAAAGTGTTGGAGTACATGGCTTACGGCATACCTGTAGTCGCCACCCCTTTGCCGCTCGTTGCTCAACTCGTGCAATGTCATGACGCGGGTCTGATCGTGCCGTTTCGATCTCCACGTGCGGTTGCCGATGCGGTCAGTTTCTTGGACGCCAACCAGGATCTCCGCGTAGCGATGGGACAACGAGGGCTATTGGCGGTCGAGAAAGACCACAACTGGGATTTGGACGCGCCCAATTTCGTGTCTATCATCGAGCGGTTAGCTAGGGAAGGTAGCCGTTCCGAAGCATCCATCGGTGGCCCACCTTCTCGATGGCGGCGACTTCTTCGTCGGTAAGAGTCTCTCGCCACGCACCATGACGGCCATCCGTGATGTGGTTGGTGGTGATTCGTGATCTCAGATCTTTTTCTTGGCTACGCGCCAGCGTGGATCGTTCACGCTGACGGTCCAAGGCGACGTAGGCGGCTATGCGAGCCACGTCATCCTCGTCGACCTGTCTTATGCCCAGGAATTGAGCAATGTCGATTATCAGTCTAGGAATGTCCGTAGAGAAGGCTTCGTACTTACCGATCCACAGATGCTCTCGCTTCCGCCAGAACCTGTCGCCGACAAGTTCGGTGCGGACGATCTTTGCAAGTTGTTCTGGCGATCTCTTGGGGTGCCCCTCAACCCATCGGCCCTTGCGAACGAGTGAAGCGGCTACATCCCGTGGATCTCGGAATGTGAAAAGGTAGCGGGCACCAGCGTCGGGAAAATGTGTTGCCTTGATTGCTTCTCGGTAATGGACCTTCCACATGTAGGTACGCCATGGGTTCAGGGCGAGTAGCTTCATTCGCCGCGTTGGTTGCGTGGCAAGCACTCGAATCCGTCGATCCCCTTCCAGGAGTTCATGCGCGATCTGCCAGACCAGCGTCGAGCCGGATCGATGCATGCCACAAACAACAACGATCACACGTACCAGCGCTCTCTTCTGAATGCAACGGCTGCTGCACGAGTGATTTCGGAGGCCAGTACCTCGTCAGAAATATCGGGACTGTGCTGAGGCTGCAGGTCAGAAAGATCGCCGTACACGCGGGAACCCTCGACGCCATCTCGGTCGTGCTCTGCCCACGCCTGCACGAGATCGCGCCAAGTTTCGGGAACCGGGAGCCGGAGCTTCCTACCTGTTGGGCGAGCCAGCATCTTTCGACCTAAGCGCCTGGCTATTTCTCTGCGCTGGTGGATATCCACACCGCGTCGTTGCAGGTCACGCATTGTTTCGCACAGCAGGTATGCCGGGCCTGCGGGCAATCCCCTGTGGTGATTGGGAGTGACTGAAGCCTCGGGAGGTGGTGCAGCTGGGCCGGGGAGACCTAGTGCGGCCCAGAAGCGTTCCCACAGCTCTTCCGGCCGACCCGGGGCTCGGGGGACGGTGACGAGGGCGATGTCGTCGCTGATTTCCTGCCACCGACGAACGAGCGGTCCGGGCGCGAAACTGACCCAGAAGTTTGCGTCTGTGTCCTGGTGAGCGGTACTCGGTAAATCGAGGAACGCCCGCTGGTGGCTAATTGATTCGAGGTAGGGCTCGTACCCTGTCGAGTAGCCATTGCGAACATGTTGTTGCCACGTCGAGGGCAAGACTCGACCCAGATCCCGCATGGTGATGACCACCCGTATGTGCTCGCATCCCAGTACCTGGGGAACATCAGCGATTGCCGTGGAGTCGAGCGAGGCGAGGGCCTCGGCAGAGAGAATTACCGTCCCGTTAGTGCAATCGATGTCTCGACGGATCCGTGACCATATTGCGTCATACTTCATGTGGTCATCGGAGTTCATCCATGGTTGTGACAATTGTCGTAATGCTGCTAGCAAGGGCCGCTCGTGATTTTCAAGAAGTCTGAACAACCCGATCGCGGTCGGATACCGAGCCCCGGCACTCCCCAGTTCCCTTCGGCGAGTCCGTAGCCCGTGTTGCAGATACGTCGTACCGGTCTTTCTAGCGCCGATGTGGAGGACGATTCGCTTAGCCACGACCCCACCTCGAGATCCGCTGCCTCCACCTCGAGATCCGCCGCCTCCACCTCGAGATCCGCCGTTGAAC